>JBEKCN010000299.1:0-5512 GCA_050014855.1 Streptosporangiaceae bacterium
GAAGGAGTCCTCAGCGCCCTGCGGGACGGCACCGCTCAGGCCGGCGACATCCGGGAGTGGCTGGAGGCGACCGGGACCGAGCCGGGCAGCATGATCGGGCTGCACGTCTGGGATGAGGCGCCGGAGCAGAGCCAACTGCAGGCCGATATGCACGCGATGCTGGTCCGGCACCTGGAGGAGAAGCAGGCGGCCGGAGAAATTGATCCGGATCAGCTGCTGGCAGGCGACATCGCCGCCCACCGGGCCTACCTCGCGGTGCAGGAGGAGTGGATGGCCACGGCACTGCCGGACGGGCGCGTGCCCATGGATGTGCTGCTGGATGAGCAGGACGCGGAGTTCATGGCCGATTGGGCCGCCGCCGATACCGAGGCACTCGCCGAACTGCAGGCAGTGCTCGCCGAGGTGGGCGAGCGGCCCCTTCCGGCGGACCAGCTCACCGCGGCGTGCGACGCGGCGCGCACCGCCCTCGCCCACCCGGGGCTGACCGGCAGGCTGCTCACCGCCTGCGGCGGGGCCGCCGAGCAAGCCTTGCCCGGCAATGACCAGGACCTGTGGCTGACCCTGGCCGCTGGGGTGGTTTCGCCGGCTGGGGAAGCCGAGGCACCAGCAGGCCCGTACGGCCTGGTGCCTGACGGGCTAGCAGACGACGAGACGGATGAGGTGTCTCTGGCTCTGGCCGCGCTCTGCGCGCTGGAGCACATCGACTGGCTCGCGGCCATCTCCACCTTGACCAAGGGCGGTCCTGGGACGCCGGCGTCGGCCACCGACATGGCCCGTTATGTCCGCGACTACTGTGCGGCCGACGGGATGCCAGACGATCCCGGTTACGACGGGGACGTTGACGAACCGGCCATCGGAGAGCTGTTTTCCCACGTGGAGAGCCTGTGGGAGGTACTGGGCGCCACCGACGCGGCACAGCGCCTGACCCCGCTGGGCTGGTGGGGGCTGCCCGAGGCGCTCCAGAAGGCGTGGTCCCCCGCCCGGTGACAGCCGGCGGGCCCGGCACGCTGACTGGGTGTTTGGATGGATGCCGTGATGGTGCGAGAGGCAAGGCCCGAAGAGCTTCCCTCGATCGGCGCGCTGCGGGTGGAGGCCTACGAGCGCGGGGGTTTCCTGCGCCCCGACGACCCCTACGCCGGGACACTCCGCGCGCTGGGCCGCCAGCGCGACGGCACCGTCCTGGTGGCCGAGGACAGCGGGCGGCTGCTGGGCACGATCATGCTGGCCGCCGGGGCCGGCACCGAACTGGCCGGCACCGCGGGCGCGGCGGACATAAGGGCCCTGGCCGTCGCGCCGGGCAGCCAGGGCCGAGGGGTTGGCCGGCGGCTGCTGCGCGCCGTCATCAGCCGGGCCGCGGCGGCCAGTGTGCATCGGCTGCTGCTGTCGACCCAGCCGACGATGCGGGCCGCCCATTCCCTGTACGAATCAGAAGGTTTCCGCCGGGCACCCGAGCTGGATTGGCAACCGGTCCCCGGCTACACCCTGCTGGTCTACGAGATGGCTGTCCCGCGGCGGCCGGGTTAGTCCCGGCGGTCACCGGGCGGGACCGAGAACCTGGTTCCCTGAGCGGACGCGGCCGGGGCGGCGCCGTCGTCCACGGCGTCGTCCGCGGGCGGCGGGGGGATCTTCTTCAGCTGCCGGCTCAGGGAGCGGAGCAGAAAGTACAGGGCGATGCCCATCCCCGCGACGACGAGGAACCCGAGCACACCCGGTGTGACGTTATTGTCCGACACCGATCCCTTGGCCAGCACCGTGCTGGCCAGCGCCGCAGCGGCAGCGACCGTCACAGGCATACCCTCTCGCGGACCCCGGCGAACAGATCATCTTCCGGCAGCTCGGTATCGACGAGCGACCTAGCCAGATGATAGTCCTCGGTCGGCCACGCGGCGCGCTGCACCTCGAGCGGGCAGGCGAACCAGAAGCCCTTCGGGTCGATCTGGGTGGCATGCGCCTGCAGCGCCTCGTCCCTGACCCCGAAAAAGTCACCGCACGGCACGCGCGTCGTGACTTCAAGCTCGGCCCGGTGGTCGGCCCGCTCCTCCCATTGCCCGAACATCTTGACGTACGGGGACTCCAGGTCGCGGCGGAGCATCTCCTCGTGCAAGGCCATGAACCGGCCACGCTGGAACGAGGCGAAGTAGTAGAGCTTGAGCGGCTGCCACGGCTCACAAGTACCGGGGTAACGATCCGGATCGGCGGCCGCCTCGAAGGCCTCGACGGCGACCTTGTGGGACATGATGTGATCCGGGTGCGGGTAACCGCCGGACTCGTCGTAAGCCAGCATCACGTGCGGCCGGAACTCGCGCACCGCGCGAACCAGCGGCCCCGCCGCGTCCTCGAGCGGCGTCAGCGCGAAGGAGCCGGCCGGCAACGGCGGCAGCGGGTCGCCTTCCGGCAGGCCAGAGTCGGTGAACCCGAGGAAACGCTGGCTGACCCCGAGGATCTCCCGCGCCCGGGCCATCTCCTGCTGCCGCAGCCGCGGCAGGTTCGCGCGCACCTCCGGGCGGTCCATCGCCGGATTGAGCACATCGCCACGCTCCCCACCGGTCAGCGTGCACACGAGTACCCCGGCGCCGTCCCGGACGTAACGCGCCATCGTCGCTGCACCCTTGCTGGACTCATCATCCGGATGCGCGTGCACGGCCATCAGCCGCAGCGGCTCACGCTCCTGACCTGGGCCCGCGGCACCGAGCGCGCCGGAGCGGGCTGGCGCATCGGACGGCTGCGGCCCAGCTGTCTCGGCGGACAAGCGATCTCCCTTGATTGCCCTCGTCTGTGCGTAACGGGCCGGATACGGGCGCACGGCTGTAGGCCCGTAATTGGGTCAGCTATCCCCGCCACGACGCCGGCCCGCGTCAACCCCAGGAAAACACCCGGGCCGGCCGGCCACATTCCCTGCCTGCGCCATTTGACTAGTTCGGCTCTGTCGTTAACGCTTGTTAGCCTCAAAAGGTTACCCCGGTGGGGGCCAGTAGGGCTCCCGCGACAAGGTAAGACCCGTGCAGTACTGAGGAGTGCCCGTGACCGAGACCCGCGAAGGAAGCGTCACCTGGCTGACCCAGGAGGCGTATGACCGGCTCAAGGCCGAACTGGATGACCGCTCGGGACCGCTGCGGGTCGAGATCGCGAAGAGAATTGAAGCGGCTCGCGAAGAAGGCGACCTTCGCGAGAATGGCGGCTACCACGCGGCCAAGGAAGAGCAGGGTAAGAACGAGGGCCGCGTGCTGCAGATCCAGGCGATCCTGGAGAACGCCCGGGTCGGCGAGCCGCCGCGGACCGATGGCGTGGTGGGACCGGGCATGACCGTAACGGTCAGGTTCGCCGGCGACGACGAAGAGGTCACCTTCCTGCTCGCCTCACGCGAGGAGAGCGGCGCCCCCATCGACGTCTACTCGCCGCGCTCCCCGCTGGGCAGCGCGATCTCCGGCAAGAAGGTCGGCGAGAAGGCCACCTATTCGCTGCCGAACGGACGCTCCGCGACGGTCGAGATCCTGGAAGCCGTCCCTTACGGGGGAGCCTGACGCCGTCCGGGGGGACGACCCCCCTGGACCCCCGCAGCCCGCGGCGGTACAGACCGCAGTACCGGCCACTAGCCAGGGCCTGCGGCCCGGGACTCGCTGGGCCGGTTAGACATGCGCCGTAACCCGTGCCAGATGACCGTCAGATCCCGCCGGTGCTTTCCGGCGATACCGCGGCGGGACCTACGGCGAGGCGACGTTACCGGCCCAGCGAACCGGGCCTTGCGCCCGGTGAGTGGCCGGTGCTGTCGGCGAGCACGTGGTCGGGGTTACGGCGAGGCGATTGTTACCGGCCTAACGAACCGGGCCTAATGGGCCCGGTGAGCGGCCGGTGTGTCGGCGAAGTACCGCCGCGCGGGCGCGGAGCGCAGCGGGGGGTTCCGGGGGGTCGCCCCCCCGGGCCAGCACAGTCAACCGAAGACCAGGGTGTACCCGGCACGGCGCAGCTCGGTGATCACTTCCTCGCAGTGCTCTGGCCCGCGCGTCTCCACCTGAAGCAGAACCTCCACGTCGCCCACCTGCAGCCGCGGGGTGACCCGCTCGTGCCAGACGTCCAAGACGTTGGCGCCCAGGCCGGCGAGCTCGTGCAGCAGCGTGGCCAGCGCGCCGGGCCGGTCCGGTAGCCGGCAGCGGACGGCCAGGTAGCGCCCGGCGGCCCGCAGGCCGTGCCGGAGCAGCTTCGACAGCAACAGCGGGTCGATGTTGCCGCCGGACAGCACCACCGCCACCGGCGGCTGCATCTGCTCAGCGTGCTCCAGCAGGGCCGCCACCCCGGCGGCCCCAGCGGGCTCGACGACCTGCTTGGCCCGCTCCAAGCAGAGCAGCAGCCCGCGGGACAGGCTCTCCTCGGTCACGGTCAGGACACGTGCGCCGGCGGACGACAACAGCTCGAAGGCGAGCTCACCGGGGCGGCTCACCGCGATGCCATCGGCCATCGTCGGCGTGCCCTTCACCGGGATGGCCCGTCCCGCGGCCAGCGACGCTGGGTACGGCGCCACGGCGGCGGCCTGCGCCCCGACGATCTGCACGGCCGGGTCCAGGCTCTTGACCGCCACCGCGATACCGGCGGCGAGGCCGCCGCCGCCCACCGGGACCACAACCGTCCGCACCTGAGGGCACTGCTCGATGATCTCGAACCCAAGAGTCCCCTGGCCGGTCACGATGTCCGGGTGCTCGAAGGGATGGATCAGCACGCTGCCGGTCCGGCCCGCGTGCTCCTCAGCGGCCGCGAGAGCGTCCTCTAGCGAGGCTCCCTGCAGCAAGACGTCCGCCCCGTAGTCCCGGGTGGCCTGGATCTTCGGCAGGGGCGCGCCCTCGGGCATGAACACGGTGGCCTTGGTATCGAGCAGGGCCGCCGCGAGCGCCACCCCCTGGGCGTGGTTCCCGGCGCTCGCCGCCACAACACCGCGGGCCCGCTCCGCGTCGGTCAGCCGGGCGATCCGCAGATAGGCGCCGCGGATCTTGAACGAGCCGGTCCGCTGAAGGTTCTCGCACTTCAGGAACACCGGGCCACCCACCAGCTCGGACAGGACCCGGGAGCGGAGAACCGGCGTGGGCGAGATCACGTCGCGGAGCACCTTCCGCGCGGCCACCACGTCGTCCGTCTGCACCTGACTGGAGGTCGTTGCTGCCACCAGAGCAGTGTGCCACGACGGCCGGACCAATGCGGCGGGCGCCCGCGAAGCGCCCAGGAACAGCCAAAACCGGGGGCAGATGCGAACAACCGCGAGAGGGACATAGTGTCGAATGGTGCAGCCAAACAGCCAGCCTCGTCATCCCGCCGCCCGGCACGGGCGTCCCCCGGCTCCCGCCACGCTGGGCGAACTGCGCGCGGACGGGCACGTCTACCGGAGCGTCAAGGAAGAAATCAGGCAGAACCTGCTCACCCGGATGCGGGCCAGCCAGGACCGGTTCCCGGGCATCATCGGCTTCGACAACACGGTGCTGCCGCACCTGGAGCGGGCGCTCCTGGCCGGCCACGATGTCATCTTGCT
>JBEKCN010000300.1:0-5512 GCA_050014855.1 Streptosporangiaceae bacterium
GCCGAGCAGGACGAGGGCCGCCAGGGCGAGCAGCCCGGCTAGCACCACGCGCCAGTGGCCGATGGCCGCCAGGGTCGCCGCCCAGGCCACCACGCCCACGGCGGCGAGGGCCACGAGCGCCACCGCGAACTGCACGAGATGACCCCGGGCAAACGCCTCCAGGCCGAGCATGGCCAGCGCGAGGACGGCCAGCGCGGGCAGGAGCGCTCCGCCCTGGCCCAGCACGATCACGGCGAGCCCGGCCAGCAGGAACGAGGCCGAAACGGTCGACCACAGCTGGAGGATCCGCTTGCGGGACCGGATCGGGTCGACGTTGGGCAGGGCCCGGTGCCGCAGATGCGCGTGCGGGTCCCCGGGCGGAAGGCCGAGGCGGGCGGCCCGCGCGAGCACCTCGCGCTCTTCGGCGAGCGCCCGGCGGCGCAGGCGAAGCTGCCCGGCGGAGGTATCCAGCCCGGCCAGCGTGGCCGGGTCGCCGCGCAGCCCGGCGTCCTGCAGGGCCCGCAGCCCGGCGTGGGCGCCACGCAGCGTGTCGCCCACGTGATCGAGCTCTACCCCGGCGGCGGCGATCTGCTCGTCCAGCGCGGCCATTCGCTCGGCAATGGCCTGCTGCTCCGCCTTGGCCGAGGGTGACACCTTGTCCAGGCCGGCCCATCCCACCGGGTCGGACCAGGAGAGCCGTACCGAGCCGCTGCGCTCATAGCGCGGCCCGGCCGGGGCGCGCTCGCCGCCGAACGGATCACCGGTGTCCAGGCCCCACAGTCCCCGGTAATCACGCAGCCACGGCGTCGTGTCATCGACGAGCACCGGGCTCCATAGCCGGTCCTCGCCGGGACCTACGCCCGGGCCGTCCCCCCGGTGGTAATCGATGAACGGGATGCCGAACGCGGTGCCTTTGCGCTCGCGGGTCCACGGCAGGAGCAGCCGGTTCAGCCGGCGCACGGCCGCGAACACGCGCCGGAGCACCGGTGGCTCGACCGTGATCAGGTAATCCCCGGGCAGGTAGGCCCCCGAGTGCGAACCAGCGCCCGCAAAGACCACCGGGTGCGTGCCCCGCCACTCGATGTCCGGGTCATCCTGCCTGCGGCGCAGGTCATCGCCGACTTCATCATGGGAGGAAAAGGCGACCCAGGACGGGCGGGCAGCCAGAGACTCCGAGTCCGGCGGGTCAGGCAGGAAGACGGTGACCTGCTCCCAGTCGGCCTCGTGGTCGTTGACGCCGCCGAAGGTCGACCGCCAGTCGTTCATCGCGTACAGGAACCAGTACTGCAGCGCGACAAAACCACGGTCCCGGCTGACGCGACCGTAATAGGGATACGTACGGGAGCCGGCCCCGGCGCGGTAAGCCTGCTCGGCGGCGGCCGCCGTACCGCCAGGTACCCGCCCGCGCACCAGCAGGGATAGCCGGATGACCGCATCGATCAGCCGTCCCACCAGCCCGACCACGGCAAACCGGCTGCTTCTGTGGGCGAGCCGTTCCCGTCCCGGCTCACGCCGCCAGGCGCGGTACGCACGCCAGGTGAGCGAACGATCGGCGTAACGGAGCGAAAGTCCCCCGGCGCGCGGCGCGGCACCTATCTGGGCCAGCCGCGCGGGGGTGAGCTCCCCTGGCGCGCGCAGCCGGTCGCCTCTTGCCCGCCGCCAGGGCAAGCGCGCGGGCCCGGGGGACCGCTCCAGCGCGCACGTGGCCAGGTAGTCCGGTACGGACATCGGCAGGAATAGCTCCCCCTGGGTGAAGCGCAGCACCGGCTCGTAGCGCCGCAGCAGCCGGAGGTCCTCCGCGGCGCCGTTCCCCGGACCGGGCGCGGCTACCTCGTCGCCGGGCAGCTCATTCGCAGCCATCGCTCGCGCACCACATCCCCCGGCAGCGGAAGGCCAGCCGACGGGACGTCAGTTATCACCATCCTGCCGAACCGGCCCTGCGGCCGACGGTGATGCCGCCCGCATCGTGACGATATCAACGCAGGGACATGAGGCCAGCTCACTGCGTGCTGCCGTTGCGTTCGGGACCGGACCTGACCGACACTGGCGGAATGGCATTGCTGGATCGGGAACTGCCGCTGACGTCGCTGGCTGACTACGCCGATGAGGCGCGCCGGGGCGACGGCCGGGTGGTGCTCGTGAGCGGTGAGGCCGCGCCACGCTGGCCGGGCGGCAGGCCGTCGAGCTTGGCTCACATCGGGAGGCCGCCGCGCAGTTCGAGCGGGCGCTGCGCTTAGCCGGCGGCGAACCTCCCGAGGCGCTCGCCGCCCGCTATGACGAGCTGGCCGGCGAGCTCGTCATAGCGGGCGTGATCGACAACTTCGACGCCACGGTGGATGCCTACCAGCGGGCCCTTGAGCTGTGGCGCCAGGCCGGCGACCGGCTGCGCGAAGGCGACACCCTCCGCCGTGGCGCGGGTGCCCTGTGGCGGCTGTGCCGCGGCCGTGAGGCTACCTCTGCTGCCTGCACGGCGTAAGGACCACGACGCTGGAACGGCTGGGGCGATGGGATGAGGCGGTATCGCTCAGCGAGGCGGTACTGCGGCGAGTGGTCGCGTCCCCCATCAACCGGATGATCCCGATGGGGGCCGTCGGGCCGCCGAGGCCGCGGCGCGCGCTGGCGTCAGCCCCGCGCCGCGAGACACTACTGCCGCTCACGGCGCCGGCTAGTCTCCCCGCGCAGACGACTACGCCACGGGGCTGACCCACACGTTGTCCTGGGAGGGCTCAGCCGGCCTCGGCCAGGGACACCAGCGCCGCCAGCTCAGCAGCCAGGGTGGCCGCGGTGGCGGCCGGATCGGCCAGCCTGGCCGCCGGCGTCAGCTCCAGGCCAGCGGCTGGCCGATCTCCAGCAGGGACTTCAGGCCGGCCAGGACGCGCGGCCAGCCGCCGCTGACACCCTTGAGCATCTCGCTGCCCGGCACGAAGTCGTCATGGATGAACTTTTTATCCGTCCCGGGGGCCCTGGACTGTCCGACCGGCCGGGTAGATTCACCACACCGAAACGAAAGGTGGTGCGGGCACCACGAACGGGCACCCGCTCACACTCAGCGAGCTGGAGCAGGATCCGCACCCGCGGCTGGCCGAGTTGCGCGAGCGCAGCCCGGTGGCCTGGATCCCGGCGCTCGGCGGCTGGCTCGTCACGAGCCACGCCGCGGCCGTGGCGGTCATGCGGGACGCGCGGGCGTTCACCGTCGATGATCCGCGGTTTTCCACGGCGCGGGTGATCGGGCCGAGCATGCTGTCCCTGGACGGCGCGGCGCACGCCCGGCACCGGGCCCCGTTCTTCAGCGCCTTCCACCGCGGGGACGCCGCCGCCCGGCTCGGGACGTTCGCGGACGCCGAGGCGTCGCGTCTCGTCGCGGCGATCCGCCCGCACGGGGCGGCCGATCTGCGCCGGGCGGTCTCCGGCCCGCTCGCGGTGGCCGTGGTAGCGGAGGCGCTCGGCCTGGGGCACCTGGCCCCCGATCGGCTCCTGTCCGCCTACGCCCGGATCGTCGGCGGCGTCAACAGCCTGTCCGGGGACCAGGACGTGCCCGGCGCGAACGCGGGCATTACCCCGCCGGACCCGGACGCGGCCGCCGCGTACGGCCAGCTGGCCGCGGACCTGCGGGCCGCGGCGGGCGGCCGGAACGTCCTGGCCGACGCGGCCCAGTCCGGTGACCTGAGCACCGCCGAGGCCGTCTCCGACGCCGCCGTGGTCATGTTCGGCGGGATCGACACCACCGACGGGATGATCGCCAACGCGGTGCTGCACCTGCTCAGTGACGCCGGCCAGCTCGAGCTGGTGCGGGTCGACCCGCACCTGGTGCCGGCCGTGATCGAGGAGTCGCTGCGGCTGGAGCCCGCGGCCGCGCTCGTGGACCGGTACGCGACCCGGGACGCCAAGATCGGCGGGGCCGTGATCCGGGCCGGGGACCGGGTTAGCGTGTCGCTGGCCGCCGCAAACCGGGATCCGGCGGTCTTCCGCGACCCGGACCGGTTCGACATCTTCCGGCCCAACACCAGCCGGCACCTGGCCTTCGCGTACGGCCCGCACTTCTGCATCGGCGCGGCGCTGGCCCGGGCCGAGACGCGGGCCGCGCTGCAGGCCCTGCTCCCCCTCCCCCGGCTGCGGCTGGACCCGGAGCACCCGGCCGCCCCGCGCGGCCTGATCTTCCGCAAGCCGCCCGCCCTGCACGTCGCCTGGGACACCTGAGCGCCCGAGGCGCCCTCGTGCAGGCGCTGGGCCCGGGCCCGCGCCGTCAGCAGGTCCGACCGGAAATATCTCATGCACAGGGCTGCACTCGTAGCCATCGCGAAGACTAAAGGATTCAGCGCCCTGAACAGGCATGCCCGGAAATATTGGCATTATACGTGAATCATGGTCATGCCTTTAAATTTGCGCCAGCTGAACTTAGGCAAATGGTGCCCGGCCCGGGCGGCCAGGGCCACCCGCCTAGGTTTTGTGACCTTTTGACCCTGGGGGAATGAAATTGCGCGGCAGAAAGTAACCGGGAGGTTAAAGCAGCGGGGAGGATGGGGTTAGTAGCGTTCGGGTCTCTGGCCCGGTCAGAGCATGGGCGCGTTGGGCCCGCAATCCCGGGGGGGAACAGTCTTGAAACCTGAAATTCATGGGCGTTCGCGCAGGCCCAGGGGCTTTCGGTGCTTAGCTTCCGGTCCCAGGCCGAAGTGACAGATGGTACCTCTGGGACCAGGCAACCGGCGGACGCCGTCGCTGATACCGCGAGCAGGGATACTGCGCGGCGGGCATCCGTTCCCCATGGGCTCATGCTCGCATCGGTGGCTCTGCTCCTGATTCTGTTCGTGGCCAGCTCAGCCCTCTCGGTGCGGGCCTATGTGCTCTATGCGAGGGCTGACTCCGCCACCTCGAATGTCATCGGGGCGAGCAACGACTTGCTGATCGGGTTGCTCGACGCCGAGACTGGCCAGCGCGGCTATTTGCTGACCGGCAACCCCGTTTATCTTCAGCCCTACGATACGGCGCTCTCGACGATCCCAGCCGACCAGCGGCGGCTCGGCTCGCAGGTCTCAGCGGTCCCTGGTGGCGGGCAATACTTCGCAACGCTCAAGAGTCTGGCCGCAGCGAAGCTGGCGGTGATAGCCGAGACCATCAAGCTGGAGCGCGCCGGTGACCACGCCGGTGCGGCGCGGATTGTGGACACCAACCATGGCAAGCAGATCATGGACGATGCACGGGGGGCGACCGCAGACCTCCAGCGCGCCGCCACTGCGGCAGGCGCCTCGCGGCGCTCGGACCTGGGTACCCAGCTGACCGTCTTCATTGTCCTGGCCGCCGTCCTGGCCGCCGCTGATGTGGGCGCCGGCCTTTTCCTGCGCCGCCGCCTGCGCCGGGCCAGCAAGGAGATCCGGTCGCTGAACGCGAACCTGGATGAGCAGGTACAGCAGCGCACCATTCACCTGGAGCGGGCCAACAAGAACCTGGAGGCCTTCGCCTACTCCATCGCCCACGACCTGCGGACCCCGCTGCGAGGGATAAGCGGGTTCGCCGAAGCCCTCGTGGAGGACTACGG
>JBEKCN010000301.1:0-5509 GCA_050014855.1 Streptosporangiaceae bacterium
GCCTTATCCGCCTATGCCCCCTGGTCAGGGTTATTCTGCTGACCAGCCTGGCCCGGCGGAGCCGCAGTTCCCCGGTTCGGGCGAGCAGTCCCGCTATCCCGGTTCGGGCGAGCAGCCGCTGTGTCCGGGTTCGGGTGAGCGACCACTGTTTCCGGGTTCGGGCGAGCAGCCGCTGTATCCGGGTTCGGGTGAGCGACCGCTGTTTCCGGGTTCGGGTGAGCGGCCGCTGTATCCGGGTTCCGGCGAGCGGCCGCTGTATCCGGGTTCCGGCGAGCAGTCCCGCTATCCCGGTTCGGGGGAGCAGCCGCTCTATCCGGACCGTGGATCTTACGCGGGAGAGCAGGGCTATTCGGGGCCGCCGTCCTACTCCTACGATCCGCCCGGATCCGGGCGGTCAGCGGGCTACGCGGGAAGGCTCGGCTATGAGACCCCGCCGTCGTATGACGCGCCGCCCACATACGGCACGCCCGGGGCAGACGACACAGCCCCCTCGTGCAACGCCGCGCCCACGTACGGCATCGAGCCGATCTACGAGGCCCCGCCCGCCCCGGGGCCGTTCGGGTACGAGCCTGCCTACCCGTCGCAGTCGCCGTTCGCCCCCCTGCCGTCCCGGGAGGCGGAGCCGCCGCCCAAGCCGGAACTGCACTACCGGGGGGCGCCGCTGGACGGCCGTGCGCCGCACGTGTCCATCGTGCTGCCCTGCTACAACGAGCAGGACCATGTGCTGCTCGAGCTGGAGCGGATCAGCCGGGCCATGGACATCAGCGGGCTGCCGTACGAGCTGATCGCCGTGGACGACGCCTCGACCGATGGCACGCTGGAGCGGCTCCAATCCGCCGAGCCGAAGCTGCCGCGGCTGCGGGTCGTGCACTTCCCCCGCAACGGCGGCGCGGGGACCGTCCGCCAGATCGGCACCCAGCAGGCCAAGGGTGAGATCGTCGTCTGGACCGACGCCGACATGACCTACCCGAACGAGCGCATCCCCGAGCTCGTCGCCATGCTCGACGCCGACCCGGCTATTGACCAGGTGGTGGGGGCGCGAACCAGTGAGGCGGGCACGCACAAGGTCGCCCGGGTGCCCGCCAAGTGGCTCATCCGCAAGCTGGCCGAGAAGCTCACGAACGCTAACATCCCGGACCTGAACTCTGGGCTGCGCGCGTTCCGCCGGGAGGTCGCCCAGCCGTACTTGCGGCTGCTGCCACCCGGGTTCTCCTGCGTGACCACGATCACGCTGGCGTTCCTGTCCAACCAGCACGCCGTGGTGTATGTGCCCGTCGACTACGCCAAACGGGCCGGGGTGTCGAAGTTCCGGTTTTTCTCCGACGCCTACCGGTACATCCTGCAGGTGCTGCGCATGGTGATGTACTTTAACCCGCTGAAGGTCCTTATGCCGGTAGCTCTCTTCCTGCTGGCGCTGGGCCTGTTCAAGGGCGTCTACGACATGGTGGTGCACCCGTTCTACTTCGCGATCAACACGGTGCTGATCTTCGTGACCGGGCTCATAATCGCTTCCCTGGCCCTGCTCGCCGACCTGATCGTGAGATCCCGCGGCGACACGTGACGTCCGGTTATCCTCATTTCGTGATCACTCGCCGGAATCCGCCGGAGAGCCGCCTGGCCTCTCTTCGTGGCCCCGGCCCGGCCGACGGGCGGGAGCCGTGCGGATCGCGCTGATCGGCCCGGCGCACCCCTACAAGGGCGGCGGGGCCCGGCACACCACCGAGCTCGCCCGTCGGCTCGCCGAGGCCGGGCACGAGGTGGCGCTTGAGTCGTGGATCAGGCAGTACCCGGCTGGGCTGTACCCCGGTGGCCGGCAGACGGTCGACGTGCCGGATGGTGAGCCGTTCCCGGGCACCCGGCGGGATCTGTCTTGGCGCAATCCAGCCGGGTGGTTCGCTGCGGGACGGCGGCTCCGCGACCAGGACCTCATCGTGTTCGCGTTGCTGATCCCCCCTCAGGCCATCCCGTACCTGGCCATCATGGCGGGGTTGGGTGGCGGCCGGCCGGACCGCCACCCCTGGCGCACGGTGGTGGTCTGCCACAACGTGCTGCCGCACGAAAGCAGGCTGGCCGATGAGCAGCTGACCCGGCTGCTGCTGCGCCGGGCCGGGGCGGCACTGACCCATTCGCCCACCGAAGCCGGCCGGGCGCGCGTCCTGGCCCCGGACGCGGAGGTGCGGGTGGCACGGATGCCGCCGCACTTGCCGGCCGTCGCACCCGCGGTCACCCGGAGCAGGCAGCCGCGCGCCGTTAACCTTGCCGAATTTGACCGGAACGGGAGTCCCGGTCTCTGTCGGCTGCTGTTCTTCGGCATCGTCCGCCCCTACAAGGGCCTCGACGTGCTACTGCGGGCGATGGCCCGGGCCCCGTGGCACGTCACGCTAACCGTGGCCGGGGAGTTCTGGGGGAAGGCGGAAGCGCAGACCAGGGCCCTGATCGGGCAGCTCGGCCTGGACAGCCGGGTCAGGCTGCGTCCCGGCTACGTGCCTGCCGACCAGATCCCGGCGCTGTTCGCCGGGACCGACGCGCTCGTGCTGCCGTACCGTACCGCCACTTCATCGCAGAACGCCTGGCTTGGTTTCGAGTACGGCGTGCCGGTCGTGGCCACCCGGGCAGGGACGCTCGCGGATGCGGTCCGGGACGGCGTTGACGGTGTGGTCTGCGAGCCCGGCGACGAGGACGACCTGCTCCGCGCCCTGCTGCGGATCAGCGCGCCGGGGGAGGTGACCCGGCTGCGCGCGGCAGTCCAGGCGGCCGATCCGGGCGACTACTGGGACGCCTACCTGGGCGCGCTGCTGAGTTTCGCCGGACAGCCCGAGCGTGAGCCGCCGGGCCTGGCGGCGTCCCCGCTGACGCACGGGCCCGCCCGCCGCGCCCAGCCTCGGGGCCCGCGCCCCGGTTAGCCCGGAGGGCCGCACCCCGCTAAGCAGCGGGGTGGCGGCCGCGCTAGGCCGCGCGGGCCCCGCGAATAGGCCGCTGGGCTCTGCTAAGCCACGGAGGCTCTGCTAAGCCACGGAGGCTCTGCTAAGCCACGGGGGGGCTCCGCTAGGCCCGCGAGGGCTCCGCTAGGCCGCGGGGGGGCTCCGCTAGGCCGCGGGGGGCGGCCCGCTCATCTTGGTCGTGTTTTCCGCAGCGTTCGCGGGGAACGCCACCCGGTCCGCCGCGTACGGCGCGGACGCCCGGGCGGCGCGGCGGCTGAGCGCGGCGGCCAGCGCGGCCCACACTAGGTCCCCGATCGTCATGACCACACGGGACGCCAGCGCGATGACCAGCGCCGGGCCCCGGGACATGACCGGGGAGAGCACCGCGACCAGCGCGATCTCCCGCGGCCCGATCCCCCCCGGGAACGGGATGAGCAGGAAGCCCACGGCCCACGCGAGTGCGTAGCCACCTGCCGACAGCAACAGGATGTGCAGGCTTCTGCCCGCGATGTCGCCGACCAGCAGCCAGGCGTGCAGCCCGTAGAACACCCACCCCAGCACCGTCCAGCCGACCGCGCGAGCCATCCCGCTCAGGCTGAGCGGCTTCTCCAGCTCTCGCCGCCGGATGATCCGGAGCACGATATCCAGGCCGAACTTCGTGATGGGCGGGTACAGCCCGGCCAGGATCACCGGGATGCACAGGAGTACCCACCAGTACTGACGCAGCGCGCCCGCATACGCCAACGGCAAGGTGACGGCGGCCATGACCAGCGCGACGACCAGCGTGATCGCCATGCTGACCAGACTGGCTGTCCCGCTCCGTTTCTTCGGGACCTGGTGGTCCTGGGCCAGGCTGACCTGTGCCGCGACGGCCCACAGGGCCCCGGGCACGTACTTGGCCAGCTGCCCGAGGAACATGACCCGGATCGCGGCCGGCAGCGACAGCGGTGAGCCCAGATCGGTTAGGAGTGCGCGCCAGGCCAGCATCATGCAGCCGAGTCCGGCGACCACCGCGAGGACCGCGCCGACGACGTCGTAGGCGGCCAGCTGCCCAACCGCGGCTCGCACCTGCGGCCACTGCGACACCAGTCCGTAGCAGGCGAAGCCGAGCGCGATGGCGAGCAGCCCGGCCCTGGTCCAGGGGCTCGAGCTCAGTCGGCGCAACACGCGGCCAGCGTACCCACCGGACGCGGCATCCCCGTCCAGCATCAGCCGGCCGCTGCGTTGCGCAGGCCCGTCCACCGGCCGCTGCGCTCAGCGCCATCCATCGGATGCGTTTCACCTCGTTCACCGGCGTCCTCCGGTTCACCAGCGGACATCGTTCCGCGGTGCCCAGGCTGGTGGCAGGATTTGTGCGCAGCATGGCGTTAGAGTCGCTCGCCACGCTCGCCGCCGGGCAGGCTGGATTCAGTGAGCGGCCTTTCCACCTCTGCCAGCCCGACGGCCCCAGCCGGCCAGGTCCCCGAGGAAGCCCTGGCGCGCCGCCCGTCGCTCGGCGGCTGGGCAGCGCTGCTGGTGGTGTACGTCGTGTGGGGCAGCACCTACCTGGCCATCAGGGTCGGCGTCGAGACGATCCCGCCCCTGTTGCTGGCCGGGGCCCGCTACCTGATCGCGGGGCTGATCCTGTTCCCGTTCGCGATCCGCAGCGGCTCGGCCGCTAATCGCGCGGCGGACCACCCGAGCCGGGCCAATTGGCTGGCCTGCGCGGTCGTCGGCATCCTGCTTCTGCTCGGCGGCAACGGCCTGGTCTCCGTCGGCGAGCGCACGGTTCCGTCCGGCTTCGCGTCATTGCTGGTGGCTATTGTTCCGCTCTGGCTGCTGGTCCTGGGCGCGGCGCTGAGCCGCAGGTGGATCGGGTGGCTGCCGCTCGCGGGCCTGATCGTCGGCCTGGCCGGTGTGGCCCTGCTGGCCGGCCTGGGCGACGGCGCGTCCGCAAACGGGGCGTCGGCCGGCGGGATCCTCATCGTCCTGGTGGCGAGCCTGTCGTGGGCGCTGGGCACCATCGCCTCCACCCGGCTGGCGCTGCCCCAGCGGGCACCACTTGCGACGGCCATGCAGATGCTCACCGGCGGCGTGACGATCCTGGTCCTGTCCCCGGTGACGGGGGAGTTCAGCTCGTTCCACATCTCCCACGTGGCGCCGCGGTCCTGGCTGGCGCTGGCCTTCCTCATCGGGCCCGGCTCGATCCTCGCCCTGTCCGCCTACAACGTCGCGGTCCGCCGCCTCTCGACGTCGACCGTGGCCACCTACCCCTACGTGAACCCGGTGGTCGCCGTCCCCTACGTGAACCCGGTGGTCGCCGTCATCCTTGGCGCGACGCTGCTGAACGAGCGACTCACGCCCGACTTGCTGATCGGCGGTGCCCTCATTGTCGTGGCCGTCGCCCTCGTCGTCTGGCGCCGCGGTAGCCCCGGGCACTGAGCGCCGTCGCCGCTCCGGCCCGGTCGGCGCCCTGACCTGGGCCGTCCCGGCTGATTTGCTTAGTGCACCGGAAGTTCATAAAGTAGGGGTACGCGACGCGGGGTGGAGCAGTTCGGTAGCTCGCTGGGCTCATAACCCAGAGGTCGCAGGTTCAAATCCTGCCCCCG
>JBEKCN010000302.1:0-5508 GCA_050014855.1 Streptosporangiaceae bacterium
GCTCAGCTCCTCGGCGATCCGCCGATACAAGGGGTCAGCCATGCCTTCTCTCTCCCCCCCCCCGAAATCAGCCATCGTCTCGTCCGGGATTTCAGCCCTATTGTCATCACCGCGCGAGGACGGGCAGCGATTGGCGGAGTGCCGTATTCCGGGGGTGGGCAATGCGTTACTGGCGCACAGCCCGCTGAGGAACTGTACATCCCGACCCGATTGGGTATGGCTAGAAGCAGAGAAACAATTGTAGCAGACTGGCTCGCCGCGAGGTCCGTCGTTTGCGGAACGGCGTGTCCCCTGTGTTAAGTCGTGTAAGGCCATCTACGCCCAGCCGACGTACCACGGACGCTGACCGTCTGGTGGCGTACGTCTGAGGCAGGCGCCTAGGTCATCCCAACTGCTGCATCAGCAGTTCACTGAGCGCACGGCGTGGATTCGGCACATCGCTGACCTGCGCAGATGCGCGGCCGAGCGCCAGTCAGCGAAAAGGATCTAAGCTCAGCAGCGTGCAGGATGACACGCTCGGTAGCACCCGCGGCCCGCAGCCGTTCCCCTGGCTGGCCGGGACCGCCACCGGTATCGGCTCCATGCCCGGAACGGACCCGGCCGAGGCGGCCCGGATCGTGGCCGGCGAGCTACCGGACTTCCCCTACCTGCCCGAGCTTCCCGCTCGCGGGCCGGGCGCCGACCTGGTCGGGCGCACCGCCGCCCTGCTGATCGACATGCCGGTGGAGACCACCCCGGGCGGCTGGCGGATCGCCGAGCGACCCGGCCGTTACATGCGCGCCGCGCACGGCATGATGTCGGCCGACCTCGACGCGCTCGAGGAGGTCTTCGCCGGTTACGAGGGACCACTCAAGATCAGCCTGTGCGGGCCCTGGACCCTGGCCGCCACCATCGAGCTGGCCCGCACGCTCAATCCCGTGCTCGCCGACCCCGGCGCCGTCGCCGACCTCACCGGTTCCCTGGCCGAGGGCGCGGCGGCGCACGTGGCTGAGGTGGCCAAGCGCGTGCCCGGCGCCCAGCTGCTGGTCCAGCTGGACGAGCCGGCCCTGGCTGCGGTGGCCAACGGGGAGGTGCCCACGGCCAGCGGGCTGTCCCGGCTCCCCGCCGCGGACGCGGCCGTCATGTCGGACCGGCTGGAGACGGTCCTGATCGCGACCGGGCGGTACTCCGTCATTCACTGCTGCGCGAGCCCGGTCCCGTTCGGGATCATCTGGAGTGCGCGGCCGAATGCGGTCGCCTTCGACCTCAGCCTGCTGCGGCGCGAAGACGGCGACTGCGTGGCCGAGATGGCCGAGGCCGCCATGGGTATCCTGGCCGGCGCGCTGCCTGCCGTCGCGGAGCCCGGGACGCCCCGGGAGAAAGAGGAGCCCCTCAAGACGGCGCGGCGCGTCCTGCGGTTCTGGCGGCGGCTCGGCATGGCGCCGGAAGACTGCGCGCCGCAGGTGGTCGTCACTCCGTCGTGCGGGCTGGCCGGTGCGGCGCCCGCCCGGGCGGCCGAGGTGCTGGCGCACTGCCGGGAAGCGGCGAGAATTGTCGCTGAGCTGGCCGAAGAGAGCGAGGACACGGAGGGCGGGGCATGAGCGACACGGGAACCGCCGAGTCGAGGGAACCGAAGGATCCGAACGAGACACCGGCCGAGGTCCGGCAGCGGCATGCCGAGTTGAGCGCGCTGACCACCGAGGCCCGGCACCGGTACTACATCCTGGACGCGCCTACGATCTCGGACGCCGAGTTCGACGCACTGATGCGCGAGCTGGAGGGACTGGAGGGGAGCTTCCCCGAGCTGCGCACCCCTGACTCGCCCACGCAACAGGTCGGCGGGTCGGTCTCCACCCTGTTCACCCCGGTGGAGCACCTGCAGCGGCTGCTCAGCCTGGACAACTCGTTCTCCGCTAGCGAGCTCGACGCCTGGGCCGAGCGGGCGGCGCGCGGTGGCGGCACCGGGCCGTACCTCTGCGAGCTGAAGATTGACGGGCTGGCCATCGCGCTGGTCTACCGGAACGGCCGGCTGACCCGCGGCGCGACCCGCGGTGACGGGCGGACCGGGGAAGACGTCACGCCGAACATCCGCACCATCGGCTCGGTCCCCGCACAGCTGAAGGGCAGCGGCTACCCGGAGACCCTGGAGGTGCGCGGTGAGGTCTTCCTGCCGGTCAAGGCGTTCGAGGAGCTGAACGCCAGCCTGATCGAGGCGGGCAAGCCGGCCTTCGCCAACCCGCGCAACTCGGGGGCAGGCTCACTGCGGCAGAAGGACCCGCGGGTCACCGCCAGCCGTGCGCTCGACGTGATCGTGCACGGGGTCGGCCGGGTCGAGGGCTTCCCCGACGGGGGAAACCCGCCGGTGACCCAGTCCGGCTGGTACGAGCGGATGGCCGGGTGGGGGCTGCCGGTCAGCGACCGGATCAAGGTCGTGCCGGACCTGGCCGCGGTGCACGACTACATCAACTTCTACGCCGAGCACCGGCACGACCCGCCGTACGAGATCGACGGCGTGGTGGTCAAGCTGGACCGGCTGGACGAACAGCGCGCGCTGGGCGCCACCTCGCGCGCGCCGCGCTGGGCCATGGCCTACAAGTATCCACCCGAAGAGGTCACTACCCGGCTGCTGGACATCCGGGTCAACGTGGGCCGGACCGGCCGGGTGACGCCGTTCGGCGTGATGGAGCCGGCCAAGGTCAGTGGGTCGACGGTGGAGATGGCCACCCTGCATAACGCGGACGAGGTGAAGCGCAAGGGCGTGCTGATCGGCGACATGGTGGTCCTGCGCAAGGCGGGGGACGTGATCCCGGAGATCGTGGCTCCCGTGGCCGAATTGCGCACCGGTGACGAGCGCGAGTTTGAGTTCCCCACCCACTGCCCCGCGTGCGGCACGCGGCTGGCCCGGGAGGAGGACGAGGTCGACTGGCGCTGCCCGAATACCCGGTCCTGTCCGGCCCAGCTGCGCGAGCGGCTGTTCCACCTGGCGGGCCGGGGCGCTTTCGACATCGAGGTGCTGGGCTACGAAGCGGTCACCGCGCTGCTCGACGATCACCTGGTCACCGACGAGGGGGACTTGTTCGACCTGACCGAGGACAAGCTCAAGGCCTCGCCGTTCTTCATCAACAAGCAGGGCACGCTGAAGGTCAACGCCGGGCGGCTGCTGGCCAACCTGGAAGTCGCCCGGCAGCGGCCGCTGTGGCGCATCCTGGTCGCGCTGTCCATCCGGCACGTCGGGCCGACCGCAGCCCGCGCGCTGGCCACCGAGTTCGGCTCACTGGACGTGATCGCCGCGGCCAGCGTCGAGCAGCTCGCGGTGGTGGACGGCGTCGGGCCGACGATCGCGGCGTCCGTGGTCGACTGGTTCGGCGTGGACTGGCACCGCGCGATCGTGGACAAGTGGCGCGCGGCCGGTGTGCGGATAGAAGAAGAAGGCTTCGACCCCAGTGGGGCGACGCCGCGGCTGCTGGCCGGGGTCACGGTCGTGATCACCGGGTCGCTGCAGGAGTTCAGCCGGGACGAGGCCGCCGAGGCCGTTCGGGCCGCCGGGGGCAAGGTCACCGGCTCGGTCTCGAAGAAGACCGACTTCGTGGTGGCGGGGGAGAACCCCGGTTCCAAGTACGACAAGGCCGTCGAGATCGGCGTCCCCGTCCTCGATGAGGCCGCGTTCCGTGTTTTGCTGGCCGAGGGCCCGGACGCCTTCCGCCCCGAGCCCGCCATGAAAGAGGAAGCGCCGGCGCCGGAGTAGCGGAGTGGCACCCGGGAAATCCGGTCGGGGAGGGGTGCGCGGGCTTCTAGGATGGCGTGCATGTCCATTACCCGCGACGAGGTCGCCCATCTGGCCAGGCTGTCGAGGCTCGCCCTCGGCGCGGAGGAGCTGGACCACCTCGCGCCGCAGCTCGACCAGATCATCTCGGCGGTCGCCCGGGTCCAGGAGGTCACCGCCGAGGGGATCCCGCCCACCTCACACGCGCTGCCGATCACGAACGTCTACCGCGCGGACGAGATCGTCCCGTGCCTGCCCCGGGACGTGGTGCTCTCCCAGGCCCCGGCGGTGGAACAGGAGCGGTTCAAGGTGCCCCGGATCCTGGATGAGGACTGAGCGATGAGTGACGAGCTCACCACGATGACGGCGGCGGACCTATCCGCCGCGCTGGCCAGCCAGGACGTCTCGGCCGCCGAGGTCACCCGGGCGCACCTGGACCGGATCGCCGAGGTCGATGAGAGCGTGCACGCCTTCCTGCACGTCGCCGCGGACCAGGCCCTGGCCGCGGCCCGATCGGTGGACGAGCGCCGCGCGGCCGGCGACGACCTCGGCCCGCTGGCCGGCGTCCCGGTCGCGCTGAAGGACGTCTTCACCACGACCGACATGCCGACCACGGCCGGATCGAAGATCCTCAACCGCTGGCAGCCGCCGTACGACGCGACGGTGACCAGCCGGCTGCGCCGCGCCGGGGCCATCATCCTCGGCAAGACAAACATGGACGAGTTCGCCATGGGCTCCTCCACCGAGAACTCCGCGTTCGGCCCGACCCGCAACCCGTGGGACCTGTCCCGGGTACCCGGGGGCTCCTCGGGCGGCTCGGCCGCCTCGGTGGCCGCGTTCGAGGCGCCGCTCGCGATCGGGACCGACACCGGCGGGTCCATTCGCCAGCCGGCCGCGGTCTGCGGCATCACCGGGATGAAGCCCACCTACGGCGGCAACTCCCGGTACGGCCTGATCGCGTTCGCCTCCTCGCTCGACACCCCGGGCCCACTGGCCCGGACGGTGCTGGACGCGGCGCTGCTGCAGGAAGCCATCTCCGGGCACGACCCGTTGGACGCCACGTCCATCTCCGATGCGGCGCCCCCGGTCGTCGCCGCCGCCCGCCAGGCGGACGTGGCCGGCCTGCGTATCGGGGTGGTCACCGAACTGTCCGGCGAGGGGTACCAGCCCGGCGTGCTGAGCCGGTTCAGCCAGGCGGTGGAACTGCTCGAATCGCTGGGCGCCAAGGTGACCGAAGTGTCCTGCCCGCACTTCCGCTACGCGCTGCCCGCGTACTACCTGATCGCGCCGAGCGAGTGCTCCTCGAACCTGGCCCGGTTCGATGCGATGCGGTACGGCCTGCGGGCCGGTGACGACGGCACCCGCAGCGCCGAGGAGGTCATGTCTCTGACCCGCGAGGTGGGCTTCGGCGCCGAGGTCAAGCGGCGGATCATGCTCGGCACCTACGCCCTGTCCAGTGGCTACTACGACGCCTACTACGGCAAGGCGCAGCAGGTCCGCACGCTGATCACGCGCGACTTCGAGGCGGCGTTCGGCCAGGTCGACGTGCTGGTCTCGCCGACCACGCCGACGACCGCCTTCCCGATCGGGGAGCGGACCGACGACCCGATGTCGATGTACCTGGCCGACCTGTGCACGATCCCGTCGAACCTGGCCGGTAACGCGGCCATCTCGGTGCCGTGCGGCCTGGCCCCCGAGGACGGCCTGCCGGTCGGGCTGCAGATCATGGCGCCGGTGCTGGCCGACGACCGTGCCTACCGGGTCGC
>JBEKCN010000303.1:0-5503 GCA_050014855.1 Streptosporangiaceae bacterium
GTTTTCCTGACAAAAGCTGACACGCCCCGACGTGCCATTCCCGCCGTATTCCCCCGGTGTGCCCACCCGCGCGCTAGGGCCCGGCCACGCTATCAAGATCAATAGCGCCCGGCGGGGTGACGCGCCGAACTTGCGGGGGTAGATCGCTAAGCGGGCCGAACGGTAAGGCCCGCGCCGCACGGAAAGACGCCGCACCCAAAGACAAGCCGCACGGAAGAGACACCGACCGCGGCACTACGAAAGGATGAGCCAATGACGGACAACATTTACTCGATCAGCGAGATCGTCGGCACCTCCGACGAGAGCATCGACGAAGCTATCCGCGGTGCGATAGGCCGTGCCTCGAAGACCCTGCACCACCTCGACTGGTTCGAGGTCACCGGAATTCGCGGGCACATCGAGGACGACAGGCTGGCCCACTTCCAGGTCACGCTGAAGGTCGGCTTCCGGCTGGACGAGCCGCACGTCTGAGCCCCGCGCCGAGCTGCCTGCCCGAGCTGCCTGCCCGAGCTGGGCCTCTGAGCTGCCCAGCTGAGCTCGCCGAGTCTGCGGATCACACGTGACCCTGCTTTTCGCGCCGAACCTGTCCATGCTGTGGACGGATCTGCCGCTCGCCGACCGCTTCGAGGCTGCCGCCCGGGCCGGGTTCGGCGCGGTCGAGCTGTGGTGGCCGGGGAACGATGCCGCGGCTACGCTGCCGGGCCTGGCATCCCGCTGGAAGCTGTGGCTGGCCCTGCTCAACTTCGACGGCGGTGACCTGGCGGCGGGGGAGCGCGGGCTGGCCGCCGATCCGCGCCGCCGCACCGAACTGCGCGCCAACGTGCCGATCGCGCTGGAGATCGCGCGGGCCTGCGGCTGTGCCCGGCTGAACCTGCTGATCGGCAAGCGGCAGGCCGAGTACTCCCGCAGCGACCAGCTGGACTGCGCCCGGGACAACGTGGCCTGGGCGGGGGCCCAGGCCGCCCGCGTGGGCTGTGAGGTGCTGATCGAGGCGCTCAACCCGTGGGACAACGGCCCGTGCCTGCTGACCACCACGGCTGCGGCGGCCGCGTTCGCCGCGAGCGTCCGGCTGCCCAACATCCGGCTGCAGTACGACGTCTACCATATGCAGCGCACGGAGGGTGATCTGGTCACCACGCTGGATGAGTACTGGCCGCTGATCAGTCACGTCCAGATCGCCGACGTGCCCGGGCGGCATGAGCCCGGTACCGGCGAGATCAACTACCCGTTCGTCCTCGATCACCTGGACCGGAACGGCTATCGGGGCGCGGTCGGCCTGGAGTACCGGCCGTCGGGGGCGACCGGCGACTCGTTCGGCTGGCTGGACGACTACCGCGCCCGACGCCCCGCACCCTGATCTGTCCGGCCCTGATCTGTCCGGCCTGGGCACGCTGGGCTGGCCACGCTGGGCTGGCCACGCTGGGCTGGCCACGCTGGGCTGGCCACGCTGGGCTGGCCACGCTGGGCTGGCCACGCTGGGCCTGGCCCGGCCGGCCCGCGTGTCGGCCGGGCCGGTGGCCCGCCATGCGTTGCTTACTTCAGGATGATGACGTCCCGGTCTCCGAACGCGGCCAGGACGTCCCGGTCCAGCTGGGCGACCTCGTAGCTGACCGCGATAATGACCCCGGGCCCGGCGAAGAGCGGCTGCTGTTCTCCGTCGAGCAGCACCAGGTGCACGACGGTTCCGTCCCCGCCGGGCTCCCGGATGACGGCCGCGGACGCGGCCAGCGGGTAGTCGGCCCGGCTCTCCAGGATCGCCATCACCACGTCGGACAACGTGAGCGTGGCGACGCGCTGGATGCCATATGTGCTTACTAGTTCGTCCGCACCTCCGGCGTAATGGGACGCGACGTGGCCGAGCAGGTCGTGATGGCCAGGCCGGTCCGGAGGACTCCCCTCCATGCCATCCGGTCCGATGCCCACGGTAAACCGGGGCCTTTTCCTGGTCGATCAGCGGTCAGCAACGTGCTCTCGTCTGCGTCAGGGGTCGGTAGCTGTCGGTTGGCGGCGCTTGCGGCCCGGGCTTGCGGGGCGTAACGATTCCCAGGCTTTCAGCGCCAGGAACAAGTGTGCGGGATTCGTAGCCCGCTGTAATCGTGGAAAACACCGTCGATATTGCGGGCTTTCCCGCTTGACAGCGGCCGGTCCGCTGGCACTGGGTATTGCTGGCTTCCTGCGCGGCCCGGGCGGATCAGGGGATAATGACGGCTATATCTAGACCAGGGGTCCCGCCGGGCGCGCGAAGGGGATGACGTGGAGGGTGACGTGGGCCTGCTTGCCCAGCGCCGGGACCACCCTTTCAAGCACCTCGTGACAGGGCATGAGCCGGACACATCAAGGCCGCCCGCGGATGCCCGGGGCGGCCCGCGCCGGTTGCGCTTCTATCTGCGGGCCGGGGTCATCCTGATCGCGCTGGGCGGCCTGGACACGGTGGCCCAGCTGCCGCTGTGGCGGCAGACTCCCGCACTGGCCACGGTAAACCTGATCATGTCGCTGGCCTTCATCGTCACCGGGCTGATGCTGCAGCGCGAACATGGCCAGCGCGGCGTGGCGTGGGCCCTGATCCTGGCGGGCGTGTTCCGGTCGCTCGACTTCATCGACGCCTGGAACGCCGGCCCGTGGCCGGTCTATGCGGTCGTATTCGGCGGCATCGACCGGGTCTTCGGCGCTTACGCGATGCTGCGCTACCCGCGCCCGGCGCTCGGCCGGCCCCAGCGGATCTACCTCGCCGTCCTGACCGGCTGGATGCTGGTGACCAGGAGCCTGGTCGTGATGACATCGACGGCCACCTCGGCCGGGTACCCGGCGTCCTCCTGGTGGCCGACCATCACGGCCGATCCCCGGCTCAACGGCGTCTTCGCGATCATGGAGAACGCCGGGGACGCGGTTTTCGGGCTGGTCGTCGTCTTCTTCCTGGTCCGGCGGCTGACCGAGACCAAAGGCCTGGACCGCATCGTCATCGCGCCGGTCATCGCCGCGGGCCTCGCCGCGGTGGCCGCCGCGTCGGCCACCGCCGTGGCCCAGATCTTCTCCAACATCTCCCGGGGCCCGACGGACGCGTTCCTCGCCGAGAGCCTGGTCGACTTCCTGCTCCCGCTGGCGTTCCTGGTCGCGGTGGTCCAGCGGGCCCTGCTGGCCAGGAACCTGACCGGGTTGAGCGCCCGGGTGGCCGCCCGGGCGGACCTGTACGGCGTCCGGTACGCGCTGCGGGAGACCCTGCACGATCCGACCCTGGAGGTTCTGGACGTTTCCGGCGCCACTGCCGCCGCCCGAGCCTCCAGCGGTGCTCGCGTCAGGGATGGTCCCGCCCGCGAGCTGCCCACCGCCCCGCTGCCCACCGACGCGCTGCCCTCGGCTCGTCCCGACCGGCGGCTGGTCGAGGTGATCAGAACCGATGCCGGCGCACCGATCGCCGTGGTCATCGCCGACGCGGCGCTGGAGCGGTACCGGGGGCTGTTCGACGCGGCGGTGCGCACCAGCGGGCTGGCGCTCCGCAACGCGCAGCTCCAGGCGGAGGCGGCCCGGGCCGAGCTGGACAGCGTGCGCGCGTCGCGGGCGCGCATCGTGGAAGCCGCCCTGACCGAACGGCGCCGCCTCGAGCGTGACCTGCACGACGGCGCCCAGCAGCACCTGCTCGGGCTGGCGGCCCGGCTGACCGCGGCGATGACCAGGACCCGCGACCCGGAGGCCACCGCCGCCTTCGGCCACGTCCGCGCCGAACTCGGCGAAGTACTCGCCGAGATGCGCGACCTGGCCCACGGCATCCACCCCCAGACGCTCGCGCAGAGCGGCCTCGCGGCCGCGCTGGAAGAGGTCGCGGAGCGGCTTCCGCTGGCCATCCACCTGGACGTGGCACCGGACCGGGCACCGCCCACCGTCGAGGCCACGGCCTACTTCACCGCGTGCGAGGCGCTGGCCAACGCGGTCAAGCACGCCCGGGCCAGCCGGGTCCGCGTGGCCGTCCGGGTCACCGCATCGCACCTGGAAATGGAGATCGCCGACGACGGCGTGGGCGGCGCCGACCCGTCCGGGAAAGGACTCGCCAACCTGCTCGACCGGATCAGCGCGGCGGATGGCGAGGCCGTCATCGACAGTGCTCCGGGGCGGGGCACGGCCATCCGGGCGAGGATTCCGTGCGGATAGCCCTCGCCGACGACTCCGCCCTGTTCCGCAGCGGGCTGGTCCTTCTCCTGCAGGCCTCCGGGGCGAAGGTCACCGCGGAGGCCTCCTCCGGTGACGAGCTGATCGGCTGCCTCTTCCCAGCCGGCCCTGCCGCCGCGCATGGGCCGGTTGACCAGGAGCGGCCCGACGCGGTGATCCTGGACCTGCGCATGCCGCCGGCCTACACCGGTGAGGGGATCAGCACCGCCGCCGCGATCCGCGCCCGTGACCCGGACATCGGGATCCTGGTCCTGTCCACCTTCGCGGAGGCCAGTCATGCGAGCCAGCTCATGGAGGCGGTCGGCTCCGGGGTCGGCTACCTGCTGAAGGACACCGTCACCGACGCCGGGAACCTGATCAGCCAGCTGGAACGGATCGTGGCGGGGGAGACCGTCCTCGATCCGAGCGTCGTGCGCCGGCTGCTGGCCCGCAAACGCAGCGCCAGCAAGATAGACACCCTCAACCCCCGGGAGCGGGACGTGCTGGCCCGGATGGCCGAGGGCCGGTCCAACGTCGGCATCGCCCAGGACCTCTTCCTGAGCCCCCGTACCGTCGAGGCCCATGTGACCAGCGTGTTCGGCAAGCTGGGCCTCGGCCAGACCGACACCGACAACAACCGGATCCGCGCCGTGCTGGCCTATCTCCGCTCCGCCGCCGATGACACCACGGCCCAGGCCTGACCTGGCCGTGGGCGCGTGGCTGTGGCACCAGCGCGCGCGGTCAGGGCGTCCAGCGCGGACTGGGACGCACCGTCGGCCGCCCGGTAGGTGATCAGTTCCTGGCCGGGATTCTGCACGGGCTGGTCAGCTCGGTGGAAACGAGCCCAAGCCGGGATTTCCTCGCCGGCTAGCCAGCCCGCCGTCGTGTCACCCGATCGGGCGTCATGACAGTGTCGCCCTCGATCGGGAATGCTGACTGTGCGCCAGCCCGGGA
The DNA here is from genome assembly GCA_050014855.1 of Streptosporangiaceae bacterium. Classification (GTDB taxonomy): domain Bacteria; phylum Actinomycetota; class Actinomycetes; order Streptosporangiales; family Streptosporangiaceae; genus Bog-532. The sequence goes on from JBEKCN010000303.1 coordinate 5,095, forward strand.
TCTGATGACGCCGCGGCGCCCGGCCATTCAGCCCCGTGCCGGCCTGCGGCCGATTCGCCTGGGGGCGTTCCCGGGGGGGAGCTTGGGTGTCCCGGGCCATTCACCGGCCCGGGGCACCCAGGCTAGGGCGGTCGGCCGCGGCGCGGGCGAATGACTCGTACGGCATGATCTCGCCCGGCTTGATCACGCCGTCCTCGATCGCGCGGGCGAGCAGCGCGTCCTTGCTCGGCGCGGTCCGCCCGGTGGCCGCGTACTTGGCGCGTGCGCGTGCGATGTACTGCCGGACTGTGTTCTCGCTGATCGACATGCGCCGCCCGACCGATGCTTTCGACATGCCCTGGAACCACAGCAGCAGCGCCTGCCGCTCCTGCTCCGACAGCGCCGGCCGGGCCTGGCGCTGGTCGGCGAG
>JBEKCN010000304.1:0-5485 GCA_050014855.1 Streptosporangiaceae bacterium
GGGGAGACGGGCGTCGTGGTGCTCATAACCCAGAGGTCGCAGGTTCAAATCCTGCCCCCGCTACCAGGTAAAACGGCCCCGGGAGCATCGTTTCCGGGGCCGTCTTCTGCTACTTGTGACCAAACCGTTGGTCACAAGTAGCGCCGATCGCTGGGCGCTTCCCTCAGCGGCAGCACGCCGAGGTGAACACGTCGGGCACCATAACTTGCCAGGCCCGTAGCCAGTGAGTTCGCAGATCGACACCGCCAGTACGGCGAAGACGTGGAATTCCGGCCGGGGTCGTGGTCCATGCCTCGTGCAGGTTCTGGAGCCGGCACCATACCGAACGCAGCGTGCCGACGAGCTGGATCACTTCGGGCCTGATCGTGCCGAATACGTACCGAAGCAGATTGCGGGCATGGGCAGGCAATAACGTCGTCCCACGCCAGGAGGCCGACCGCCCATCTGCCCATGAACCGGGCTGTCCTCTCGCGTGCTCAAGCGGGCTTGAGACTAACTCGCAGCGAGGCTCCATCGGCGGCACGTGCGGTCGCGGCGCGCACAAGCGCTTGATCTTGCCGAATACGTGCCCAAGCCAGCGGCTGGGGTGCGGGAAGACGCGCCTCGGCGGATCCGGTCGCACGTCGCTTATCGCGCGGGCCGGGCCGCCGTGTGCTCAGGCATTGGCTGGGCACACGGCGGCGGTTACGATCGGATCAACTCGACCGGGGAGAGCGGATGTCCTGGGCCTACGACTACGACGTGGCTGTGGTGGGGGCGAGCATCGCTGGTTGCACGGTGGCAACCTTGCTTGGGCGCTCGGGGGCGCGGGTCGCACTGCTGGAGCGGCGGCCCGACGCGGCGTCGTATAAGACGATCTGCACCCACTTCATCCAGCCGAGTGCGACGCCGACGATTGAGCGCCTCGGGCTAGCGGGGCAGATTGAGGCCGCAGGCGGGATCCGCAACGGGTTCGAGATGTGGACGCGGTATGGCTGGATCCGTCCGCGACTCGGAGGTGACTATCGCCATCCGGGGTATGGCTATGACCTCCGGCGTCAGAAGCTCGACCCGATGCTGCGTGAGCTCGCGGTCGAGACGCCCGGGGTGGAGCTGATGCTGGGGCAGGATGTCACTGGGCTGGTGAGATCCGACGGACGGCCGGCGGGTGTTCGCGTCGTTGATCGTGAGCGGCGGGAGCGGGACGTCACCGCCCGCGTGGTCGTCGGCGCGGACGGACGTGATTCCGGTGTCGCCCGGATGGCCGGGGTACCCGCGCGAGTGAAGCCTCACGGCCGCTTCGCGTACTTTGCGTACTACCGCGATCTGCCGCTGGCGTCGGGCGACCGGACGCTGTTCTGGCTACTCGATCCCGATGTTGCGTACGCCTTCCCGGAGGACGGCGGCATCACGCTGATGGCGACCTTCCAGACCAAGGACCGCATGTCGTGGTTTAGGCGGGACGTTGAGGCGAACTTCGAGGCCTACTTCCAAGGGCTGCCCGGTGCGCCGGATCTCGCGAGCGGCGAGCGCATCTCGAAGATCCTTGGGAAGCTCGAGATGCCGAACACCATGCGGTCGGCCGGTGGTCCTGGACTGGCGTTCGTGGGCGATGCCGCGATCGCGGCGGACCCGTTGTGGGGGGTCGGCTGCGGGTGGGCCCTCCAGTCGGGTGAATGGCTGGCCGAGGAACTCGCGGGCGCGCTGAACGGCGATGCGCCGGACGCGCGGGTCGATGCCGCGATCGAGCGTTACCGCAAGCGCCACCGGCGCCAGCTGCTCGGGCACTTCGTGCTCACATCGGACTACGCCACGGGGCGTCGGTTCAACCCGCTGGAGCGGCTGCTGTACTCGGCGGCAGCCAAGGACGAAACCGTCCAGGCCGGTTTCCACGCGTTCGGGTCGCGGTCGATCCGTCCCACCGACACCGAGTTCGCACGGCTCGTCGGCCGCGCGATTCGCGTCGGCGTCACGGGTTCGAAAGCTCCGGCGGCCGAGCGACCGGTGGGCGCGCATGCCGATGGCCCGCCGCTGCCGGCCGGAGTCGCATCGAGCAAGGTGGTTGTCGACGGGCTGACCGTGCCGGTTTCGTCAGCTGGCCCTGCCGAGTCTACGGACGCCGTCGTCTTCGTCCACGGCAATCCTGGATCGCGGCGCGATTGGGACGACCTGCTCTCGCGTGTCGCGCCGTTCTCGCGCGTGCTCGCGCTGGACATGCCCGGCTTCGGGCACGCCGACAAGCCGGGTGACTTCACCTACACGGTCGAGGGCTACGGACGCTTCCTCGAGGCGGCGCTGGAGGAGCTTGAGGTGCAGCGCGCTCATCTCGTTCTCCACGACTTCGGCGGACCATGGGGGCTGGAATGGGCTGCGCGCAACCCCGACCGACTAGCCAGCGCGGTGCTGATTAACACCGGCGCGCTGCTCGACTACCAGTGGCACTACCTCGCGCGGATCTGGCGCACCCGCCTGGCCGGCGAGGCCTTCCAGGCGACCACCACCCGCAGCGGACTGCGGACCGCTCTGCGCCACGGCAACCCGCGGGGACTGCCCCGGGCCTTCGTCGACCGGATGTATGACGACATGGACGCCGGGACCAGCCGGGCCATCCTGCGCCTGTACCGGGCGACCGACGATCCGAGCGCAATTGGCAGGCGGCACGCCGACGCGCTGCGGCCCTTGGACCGGCCCGCGCTCGTGGTCTGGGGCGCGCATGACCCGTACCTGCCGGTGGCGATGGCTGCCCGGCAACGTGAGGTGTTCCCCAGCGCCGAGCTAGCAGTCCTCCAGGACAGCGGCCACTGGCCCTTCGCCGATAATCCCGACGCCGTCGGGCGACTCGTCGAGCCGTTCCTGCGACGCACAGTCTCCGGCGACCGTGCCGGGGTGACCGCCTGAGCAGTGCCGAACTGGCATGCCGGGCCTCTGCCACGCGGGTCACGCTGCCCAGGCAATAGGCACAGTACTGGAACCGGTCCCCGACACCGCCGGACCCGGCCCCGAGGGGAAACTCTCCGAAAGCGGCGGGACGCTTCCAATCGCCGGCCGCCCCGTCGTCGTGCTCCGACGCCGCGACATGCCAGCCTGAGGGCCCCAGGTCCATGACCCGCCTCAATGTTGTCCGCCCGGGCCAGCCGCCCCCGCCTCCGGAGGCTCGGTGAGCTGTTCGCCTGAGCCGGTTGCCCGAGAGCATCCGACCCCCGTTTACCCCTGTTCTCGTGACCGTCATTGTGACCAAGACGAGCCGCTACGAGCCGGGACACGATGAGACTCACCGGACCAAGCGACAACGTCAACTGTGTCAACGGCCAGAAAGGGCGCCGGTAACGGGGGAGACGGGCTGAGACCACGCGCGGCTTGCTCATAACCCAGAGGTCGCAGGTTCAAATCCTGCCCCCGCTACCAGGCAAAACGGCCCCGGGAGCATCGTTTCCGGGGCCGTCTTCTGCTACTTGTGACCAACGGTCTGGTCACAAGCAGCACGTGCCAGCAGGTCACGGGTTCGCGGCGGCGAGACCTGAAACGCGATCGGTAAGGCCCGATCGCTGGGCTATAGCCCGGAGACACCCCAGGTGCATGCCGACCTCTTCCTGTTCATGTTGAGGGTCGCCCCCGTCACGGCCGAGTCGCTGGCAGAGGAGGACGCTTGCGGAGCAGGGAAAGGTAGCGCGTCCGTACAGCTGTCGTTTGATCAGATTCCACAGAATGAGCCGGTTGACGTTGCCTTCTGCGGCGCCGGAGTTCCGGGGCGTGGTGAGGCGGTTGGGGACGGCCCTGCTGGTCGCGTTTGATGCCGTAGGCGAAGGAGTGCAGGTCGGGCTGGTCGTCGGCATCGACGGCGGCGAGCTAGTCGTCGAGGCGGTCGCCGTGCAGGCCGGTGAGGATCTTGGTGAACTCGGTGACGTGGCCGGCGCGCGCGTCCAGGTGCGGGCAGTGCTCCCAGGCCCGGGCGAGTTTCTCCTTTTCCTCGTCGTCGAGGTTGTCCGGGTCGGTGAGGATCCAGCTGGCCAGGTCGCGGGCCTCGGGCGGTCCGGCGACGGCGGCGGGGCGGCGCGGGTTTCCCGGAAGGACGGGACGTAGCCGCTAGTCCCGTATCCGTTAGTCCCGTATCCGTCCTACCGGACGGCGCGGGCGGTGGCGCTGGTCGTCGGGGAACTCCTAGCTTCGCTTCGAGGCCCCGCCAGCCGCAGGGCTGACTGCCTGGGTGGCCGCGGACCGGCGGAGCGTGCTGAGGGCATCGGCCAGATGCGTGAGGTCGGTACCGGGCAGCGGAGCCCGCAGCAGGCGGTCGAGCTCCCTGTCGAAGACGGGGGCGGCGATGCGCAGGAGTTCGATGCCCTCGGGGGTCAGCTCCACGATCGATGAGCGCCGGTCCGAGGGGTTGGCCCGGCGGGCGCACAGGCCGGCGGATTCGAGGCGGTCGACGGCCTGGCTGGCGCCGCCCACGGTGATCGCGACCGCCCGGGCGATGTCGTGGACCCGGCACAGCGGTGTCGCGTCGATGACGAGCATGCCGTTCAGGCTCGCGAGACCGACGCCGCACTCCTCCTGCAGCCGCCCGTCGACCGCCCCCCACAGGATCGTCTCGAACCTCACCAGGTCATCGAATACCTGCCGCAGATCAGTCACGTCGTCTCCCGTCCTCGGCCACCCGCACAATTTAGCATAGAGCTAACTAACTTGACACTAATTAGATTAGGACTAATGTAATTCTTGTGCGCGGCCCGGCTGCCGGGGCACCCGCCCCCGCCCCCGCCACGATGAAAGGAACGGCAATGACCGCCCAGCAGCGCGACATGGTCGACCAGATCCTCCGTAACGCCCCGTTCGATCTCGGCGGGGACGTCGCCGTCCAGCGGCCCCTCCTCGAGCAGATGCTCACCTCGCAGCCCCTGCCGGCCGACGTCCGCACGGCGCCCGGCGACCTGGGCGGCATCCCCGTGACCTCCATCGACATCGCGGACGTCGAGCCAGGCGGCACCATCTTCCACGTTCACGGCGGCGGCTTCGCGCTCGGCTCCGCGGCGGGATCCGTGGGGCTGGCGTCCACCCTGGCCCGCAAGACGGGCATGCGCGCCGTGTCGGCCGACTACCGGCTCGCGCCCGAGCACCCCTACCCCGCCGCGCTCCAGGACGTCACCGCCGCCTACCGCGCCCTGGCCGGGCAGGCCGGCAGCGCCGAACAGATCGTCGTCTCGGGTGAGTCGGCCGGCGGCAACCTCGCCATCGAGCTCCTCATCGCCGGCAAGGCGGAGGGCCTGACGATGCCCGCAGCGGCCCTGCTGCTCTCCCCGATGACCGACCTCACCGCGACCGGCAGCAGCTACGCCGGCAAAGCGCACGCCGACCCGGCCATCAGCGCCCAGGCCATCCGCACCCGGGCCGCGGACTACCTGGCCGGCACAGACCCGGCCGACCCCCTGGTCAGCCCCATCTTCGCCGACCTGTCCGGACTGCCGCCGCTGCTGATCCAGGCCGGATCACACGAGGTACTCCTCGACGACGC
>JBEKCN010000305.1:0-5484 GCA_050014855.1 Streptosporangiaceae bacterium
GACACCCTTGCGCGCTAGCGCCGCGACGACAGCATCGGGCTGATCGAGCAGCAGATTCGGGTCGATCACTTCTTCCTCCCTGTTCCAGCCGACTTGCCGGGCTTAGCTTCCGGCGGCTGACAAGTCCTGTGTCTGGGCCCAAGCGTCCCGTGCCGGCGGTCAGCGGATACGCACCGCCACTGAATGATGCCGTGACAGATCACCTGTCCGCCACGGGTTTCGTATGAAGGTTATACGGATCGCTAAGTGCCTGTGAGCGCCAAGGCATGGAAGATATCGACGGCAGCGAGTAGGACCGTCTCGTCAAGATCGAACTCGGGCGTGTGCAGATCCGGGTGGGCGTCCGTCGTAGCGCAGCCGAGCAGGAACAGCGCACCGTCCGCCTGGTCGAGGTACCACCCGAAGTCCTCACTTACCCCGGCTGGCTGCTCCGGGTACGCCAGGCACTGGATTCCCAGGCCGTGGCAAGCCCCTTGCAGCCGCGCGACCGACTCGGCTGAGTTGCGGACCGGCGGGCGGATGCCAGAGGTGACAGATACCTCTATCTTCGCGCCGGTCTCGCCTGCCACGGCTCCAGCCGCAGCCTCGATGGCGGCCACGGCTGCATCCTGATCGGCCCATGACAGGGCACGCAGGGTCCCTTGGAGCTGGCATCGCGTTGCGACCCGGTTCGGGCCGTCGCCGCCGTGGATCATTCCCATGCTCAGGGCCGTCGGTGATGCGTCGTGTAGCTGCCTGCCAGTATCGGGTTCGAGGCGCCCGTACAACCTGATGGCCGCTGATACGGCATCCACACCTCCGGAGTCGGCGGCAGTACCGCTGGCGCGGCCCTCGCGGCCGTGGACATCGATGGTGACCCCGGCTACCGAGGCCATCATCGTTCCAGCTCGTACCCCGACGACTCCGGCGGGCAGCTCGGGCCAGACATGGCAGGCGAAGATCTCTCGCGGCATCAGGTCCCTCGGCAGCCCCTCGATGACCAGCGGGGCTCCGGACGGATACGTCTCCTCGGCCTGCTGGAAGACCAGGAGAACGGGCGCCGGGCAAGGGCTGAGGGTAAGACGCCGCGCGAGCGTCAAGAGCGCCGCAGTGTGAGCGTCGTGACCACAGGCGTGCATGACGCCGGGGTTTCGGGATGCGTAAGGGGTGCCGATCGCCTCATGGATGGGGATCGCGTCCATGTCCGCGCGGAAGCCGATAGCGGGCGCAACGCCGGCCGGCCCCACAACGACGGCGACGCTGGTGGGCGCGGGCCGGAAGGACTTGAGGCCCATCTGACCGAGAAGCCGCTCGACGTAGCTCGACGTGCGTCGCTCTGCATGCCCCAGCTCGGGGCGGCGGTGGATCGCCCGGCGTACCCGGCGAAGGAAGTCCAGTTCCGGCCCGGGGCCGGCGCAGTAATCGTCCATTTGCGTCTGGTCGCTCCCGAACTCGCGTGTGGCACCACAGGCCAGTTCAGATGAAGAAGCTATGGTCAGGGGCAGGCAGCACGGCTCGCAGGTCGTCGATCCATGTCCGGACCTGCTCCAGCCGGCCTTCGTCTCGGAATTGCTCGATTTCCCGGAACAGGCGGTTGAAGAAGAAGCCTCTGCCGTTCTTAGGGCAGTAAGTCTGGTAGCACGCCGTCCGCTGCGCGAGTTGCAGCACGGAGCGGCGTCCGTCGCCGACCCATATTTCGTCCATCGTCGTCTGCGCGACGTTGCCGATGAAGTAATCCGGGTTTCCGTAGCGGTCCGAGCAGAGAACCATGTCGCCGTTCGGCGTCACCTCGCCGAACCACCCCGCCGCGATGCACCCGCGGTCGTCTGGCTCGGGACCTGGCGCGGAGGCTGCCGATTGCTCGGGGACCACGACGTCAATGCCGGACTCGGTCAGCATGCAGCGAAGCGGTGCGCCCTGCCCCATAAGTGCGAGGAACCTGGCCACGGTGTCATCGCGAATGTCGACCTGGGAAGTGTAGAAGGGAAATACCGGGCGGAAGATCGCGTAGTCGATAGCGACAGGCCCGTACGAGGCGGCGAGCTGGGCGAGATACTGTGCAGTGGGCTCCAGGTCGGCGAGGTTCCCCTCATCCACGACCACGGACACGCCGACGAGCGTCCGGGATCTCTGCTCGCCTCGCAGTCGGGCGAGTTCCGCCAGGTTGCGCAGGACTCTGTCGGCGTAGCCACGGCGGGGGTCGTAGTCGTGGTACCTAGCATGGACTTCTCTGGTGACAGCGTTCAGGCTGAGGCGGATGAACGCGAGGTTGGCGTCGAAGAGGGACGCCGCCCGTTCGGTGTTGAGCAGGCTTCCGTTGGTGAACAGGCACTGCGCCATGCCAAGCTGGTCAGCCTTTTGCGCTGCGGTATAGAGGAGCGGGTTCATTGTCGGCTCGCCGCCAACCCACATGATGCCGGTCTTGTTGGCCGCGAGATTGGCCAGGACACGGTCGAGCTTGGCGTCGCGGATCACGGTAAGCGGGGTGGCCCGCGGATGGCTGAAGACGTCGGCATCGGACCATTCCTCGCGTGCGCTGCGGCAACTGCACCAGGGACAGGCGAAATTGCAGAGGTAGGTCGGGGAGAGCTCGACGTGCAGTGGCCGGACCTCGTCATAGCGTCCGCTGAGGACCAGTTGCACCCGGTCGTCCCAGAAGACCCACTGGCCCGCTTCCTTGCGTGACCGTTCGAACTCGTCGCGGTCGCCGTAAGCGGCGACCCGCTCGGGCAGTGGCCACCGCGTGCGGTCAGTCATGTCGGCTCCGCTGTTCCCTGTGCTCACACGAAGAAGGAATGGCCCAGGGGATACGTGACTTCACGCAGCTCATCGACCCATTGCCGGACGAGGTCAATCTGGCCTTCCTGGCGAAGCCGTTCGATCTGGTGGAACACCCGGTTGTGGTGATGCCCGCGGGAGTTGTGCGGGCACGCCGTCTTGAAGCACTCACGGGCGTTGACCTGGCGCAGCACCTCTTGACGACGGTCGGAGCGCCAGATCTCGTCAAGCGAGTTCTCGAAGATGTTGCCGATTGTGTATTCGGGGTTGCCGTACGAGTCGGAGCACAGCTGGATATCGCCATCGTGCCGGATCTCGCCGTAGAGGCCGTACGAGAGGCAGGAGCCGCTGTCGTACGCCTCGGGCGCGGGAGGAGGGTCGAATGAGTCCTTGATGAGGACCAGGGGAATGCCCAGGTCGTTGATGATCTGCCACGCCTCCCCGCCGTCTGTGACGAGGTCCAGGGCGCGTCGTGCCGTGTCGTCCTTGAGTCGCGCCCATGGCTGGTCGAAGTGCTGGTAGTTCATCACTGGCCGGGCGATCACGTAATCGATGCCCGGTCCGGATGCATCGACGACATCGCGGATTAGCTCGGCGGCTGCGACGACATCATCGAGGTTGCGCTCGTCGACGATGAGCGAGATGCCGACGAGGGTACGGGCGTGCCTTTCGAGCTTGCGCTTCGCGAGATCTCTCATGTTCTGCTTCGCGCGCTCGAAGTAGTCCCAGCCCGGGGGGTAGCCATGGAACTTCCGGTAGGCTTCCTCGGTGCCGCAGTTGAGGCTGACGCGGATGAGGATCGGGTCGTTGTCCAGGCACTGGTCGGCGTCGAGGAACACACCATTGGTCAGGAAGCTGGAAGTGATTCCCTTGCTGCGCGCGTACCGCATTCCGTCGTAGGTGTAGGGATTCGCGGTGGGGTCGCCGCCGCCCCACACGATTCCCATCTGCTCGTCGGTACGGTGCTCCGCGAGCTGGTCGATGACGCGGCGCAGGCCGTGCGCGTCCATCGTGTTCTTCTTCTCGACCTCGGTGTTATGCTCCCAGGTCCCGCCATCCACCCATTTGGTCCGGGTGACCCTGCGGCTGCAATGAGGGCACATGAAGTTGCACACGAGGGTGAAGATCCCCTCGAAGTGAGCGGGCTGGACATCGTGGTACCGGCCCGCCAGGATCAGGTTCGCCCGCTCCTTCCAGTGCACCCATTGCGCCATGTACTTCGGTGCCTTGACGAACTCTGAGTAGGGGCCATAGCGGCCAACCTGGTCGGGTATGGGATACCGGGTACGCCCGGCGATACGGGGAAGCCAGGCGCCAGGCGTGGGCTGCAGCGGCGTGAGCAGTTCTTCGTTCGAGAACATCACTTCGTGATCGGATACGGGCATCACCTGCCGGCCGTCGATAACACCAGCCGGGCGCAGTGGCGCGAGGTCGCTGGTGCCGATGATGGGCAGGCGGCGGGTGGGCACGCGCTTAGCCGCTTCTGTCATGTTGTCGCTCCAGGCGCGTCTCGGTACTTAGCCGGAAACCCAGCCGTGCTTGTCCAGGACCTCGCACACGTCGCAGATGCCGAGCCACTCGCGCGGGCCATCCGGCTGATCGAGGGTGCTCGCGCCGCAGTTCTGGCAGGAAAGGAAATTGGAGGCGGCCTGGCGAGTCTTTCTCGCATGGGCGGTGAACATCCACGTCTCGATACCGGGCCATTGCCACTGGAGGTGGTCTGCCAGGTAGTACAGGAAGTTGCGGTCTCCGGGATTGAACTCCCACTGATTCGGCTCAGTCTGCCTCGGCTCGTGACCTGTCTTGTGCAAGTAGTAGAGATGCAGTTCCCGCTTCGGCACGAACGCTAGCGGGAAGACGTATGTGTACAGGCCTACCGTGCGGCCGGGAATATCGCCCATGTCGAAGCCGAGGGTGTAGGAGTTCATCAGGCCGGCGAGGAGGTCCGTGGTGTGCAAGCCCAGAGCAACCTTCGGCGTGCCCAGTGTGTCTGCGTGGACTTCGAGGACCCGCCGCGTGGCGTGATGATCGACGTACATCGCGAGATGCGCGTCTTCGGTCTCCATCATGTACATGAGGATCTGAGCTAGGGGGCGGTTGAGGTGGAAGACCTCCTCCGCGAAGCCTGGCTGAAGCACCTGATGCGCCACCTGATGGCGGTCGGCCAGCTGCTTGGCGAAGTCGAATGTCTCCGACCATTTGCTGTCGAAGTCCTGGAAGGTGGCGGAGTGGATCTTCAGGCTCGGGGCCAAGGCGTCGCGGTAGGCAGCGAGCAGCATGAGCAGGGAACCGCTGTCCACCCCGCCTGAGAGTCCGAGCACCACCGAGTCGGTCGACGTGACTAGGTCGAACTGCTCGATTGTCTCCCGGACCATATGCTCGACATGATCTGCGGCGCCTGGCACGTCTAGCGCCGTCCGCTCCATGCTCAGGCTGCCGTTAGCCGCTAGGCCAAGCCGCCTACGTACGTATGGCTTGCTGCTGTCGCGGCTGTCGAACAGCCGTCGGATCCCGGTGATGTCGTAGCCTTCGATGAGCTTTGCGACGTACGAGCGAGCCGGATCAACGACGTGATCGTCTGCGACGATGATCGACTCATCGCAGAAGGTCAGCACCGACGGCGGCGGGATCGCGTTGCGCAGCAGGGTGACCGCCACGGTGTCACCTGGGCGCTGTACCAGCGTGTGCGAGCCGCCGCGTCGGTCGAGCAGGGAGAACATGGCACCT
>JBEKCN010000306.1:0-5476 GCA_050014855.1 Streptosporangiaceae bacterium
CCTGGCATGGATTGCTTCGATGGAGGCCACGGCCGGCTCCTCATGTCCTGTCCAAGAGTTTCGCGGTCATCCAGCCGGCCCGCGCGGTACTGCCGGGGGGCAGGCGCGGGAAGCCAGTCACATTGTCCGCGTTCGAGCCTAGTGGAGCCCGGACCCGCACACGCACCGGCCACGCCGGACACCGCTCCCGGTAGGTCATATACTGTGAGTAATGAGTTGATTATCCAGAGATAACATAGGGCAGTGCGCGGGGGCGGGCATGGCGGGAACGAGCGTGCAGGTACTCATCGCGGGGGGCGCCGGCTTCATCGGCAGCACGATCGCCTCGGCCTGCGTGGACGCGGGCATCAGCCCGGTGATCGTCGACAATCTGGGCACGGGCAGGCGGGAGTTCACGACCGGCCGGGCGTTCTACCAGGGCGACATCGCCGATGGGGCACTGATCGACCGGATCTTCGCTGACCACCCCGGCATCAGCGCCGCCATCCAGTGCGCAGCCCTGATCGTGGTCCCGGATTCGGTCGCTGATCCGGTCGGCTACTACCGGGCGAACGTGGCCAAGAGCCTGGAGTTCGTCGCGCATCTGCTGCGGAACGGATGCGAGCGGATGATCTTCAGCTCGTCCGCCGCGATCTACCGCCCGGACGCGGACCTGACCGTCGACGAGGACTCCCCGCTGGACCCGCAGAGCCCGTACGCGCGGACCAAGGCGGTATGCGAGGAGATGTTCGCCGATATCGCCGCCACGCAGGCCATCCGGGTGCTGTCGCTGCGGTACTTCAACCCGATCGGCGCGGATCCCAAACTCCGCACCGGCCTGCAGTTGCGGCGGCCCACCCATGCCCTGGGCAAGATGATCCAGGCCTACGAGGAAGGCTTTCCGTTCCAGATCGCCGGCACCGACTACCCGACCCGCGACGGCACCGGCATCCGGGACTACATCCACGTCTGGGACCTGGCCACCGCCCACCTGGCCGCCCTGGACCGGTTCGACGCGCTCATGACGGGGACGGCCGCCACCTCCAGCGTCATCAACCTGGGCACCGGTACGGGGACAACCGTGCGTGAGCTCCTGGACGCCTTCAATCAGGTGGCGGACCGGCCGGTCAAGTCCTTCGACGTGGGCCGGCGGCCGGGCGACGTCGCCGGCACCTACACCCGCGGCGACCGGGCGCAGCGCTGCCTGAGCTGGAAGCCGCGGTACTCGATCGCGGAGGGCATCCGTCACTCCCTGGACTGGGCCGCCATCCGGGACGGGATTCTGGCCTGATGACCTCCTTCCGGCGGATGGCCGGCCCGGCCCTGCGGGCGTTCGCGGCCGACCCGCGGGGGTGCTGCGCAGACAACCCAACGTGGTGGAGACCGGCGCGCGCGGGGTGCGACCCTCGCGGTGAAGCCCCGCGCCGGCCCCGGCGTGCACTGACGGTCAGGAGCCGGCCGTCACCGTCGCGCCGGGCAGCACGGCCCGGGGCCGGCCCACCCCGGTGATCTCATTGCCGCTGGCCGTGGCGGACAGCTTGGCCGGTGCTCCCGCGAACCAGAGGCCCACGTCGTCCGCACGGTCGCCCATGATGACGTTGCCGGTCACCGCCACGTGGCCGGTGCCGCTGTTCGCCTGGGTAATCGCGAGGTAGATGTAGTGCGACCCGGCCGTCTCGCCCTGGTCGTTGAAGATCTTGTTACCCACGATGGTCGAGCCGTTGCCGTCCTGAGCGGTGCCGACGATGCCGTACCAGGTGCCGGAGCGCTGGCCGCTACCGAAGTCCTCGATGTAGTTGCCTGACAGCGTGGTCCCGTACAGCCGCAGCGCGACAATCGCGCTGTGCGCGACGTTGTACAGATGGTTGCCGGAGATGTCCCAGCCTCCGGCGTTGGCAAGGTACACGTCGTCCAGCCCGGAGCCCTCGATCTGGTTGTTCTCCAGGTAGCCATCGGTGACCGCGTTGGCAGGGTCGATCACCTCGAATCCGTACTGCCCGCTGCCGGAGATGAAGTTGTTATCGAATCGGCTGTTTACGCTGGTATTCGTGATCACCCGGCCGCTGGCGCCCGCGCTGGTGTCGACGATGCCGGAGCCGCCGCAATCGGTGACGTCCACGTGCTCCACGTCGGTCTGCCAGTTGAGCACGATGATGCCGTCGGTGCGCCCGGACCCATCGCAGGCCACGGTGAGATCCTGGATGGTGAGCGGATCACCCGTGGCCGGCGAGCTGCTGACGTAGGATCGCGTGGCCAGCACGTAGCTGGCCGGCCCGTCCTGCTTCAGGATCGTGCCCGTGGTGCTGTCCCCGGTGTAGGTCCGGTCGCCCTGCAGCACGAGGCCCTTGGTGAGCAGGCAGGTACCGCCCCGGAACTCGATGGCCGCGCCCGCCGGGCTGGTGTCGATGGCCCGCTGCATGGTTGCCGCGTCGGTGGCCCGGTTCTGACAGGTGACCTGCACAGACGCCGCAGGCGGGTCGGCCGTGGCCCGCGACGGCAGGACCGCCCAGGTGATGGTGGCGGCCGCGGCCGCCACCGCGAGCAGCGCCGCTACGGCAAGCCACCGGCGCCGGGTCCCGCGCCGGCTCCGGGACCGGCCCGGACCAGAATGCCCTCTCATCCGGGCGCTATGCCCGGCTGACGGAGCGGATCCGCTCCGCGACCGCGTGGCTGACCCGCCGCGCAGCGAAACCGGAACCGCAGACGAACCGCATGAGCGGGCCGAATGTGGCGGCCGACGCCAGGCCGGTGAAGTAGACGCCGGGCACCGACGACTCGAACGCCCCGGACAGCCGCGGCGAGCCGGCCACGCACCGCACCCGGCGCCGCATCGCGTCGTCCATGAAGTCCAGTCCGGCCAGGTCGACCCGGTAACCGGTGGCCGCGAGCACGTGGTCGACCTTGAGGTCCGACTGCTGCCCGGCGGGACCGCCCAGCGTCAGCACCACGTTGTCGCCGACGCTGCGCGACCCGATGACCTGCCGCCCGGTGTGGACCGGGAACTGGCCAATGACGCGGTCGTGCAGCCACCAGGCGCCGAACGGGCCGAGCACCTCCTCCACCAGGGCGAGCCGCGTCGCGGCGGGCAGGTACCGGAAGGCGCCCGCGGCACTGCTGAAGGGGACGAGCTTCCAGGTCGGGCCGAGCGGCGAATGAAGGGTCGGCACGAACCGCGCCAGCCCGCTGAGGGTGGCGGGCGCGTCCCCCCACTTCACCTCCCGCCGGGCCACCAGCTGGACGTTCGCGCCGGCCTCGTGCAGCAGGGCCGCGCTTTCCAGGGCGGACTGCCCAGCGCCGATCACGGCGACTTCCCGGCCGGTGAAACCGGCCAGCGACGCGTGCTGCCACGTGTGCGACACGGCGCCGTCCGGGGACGGCCCAGCCGGCGCGATCGGGGCCAGCGATCCGGGCAGGTGCGCGTAACCGGCCAGGCCGGTGGCGATCACGAGGGCCGGGGTGGAGATCTGCTCCCCCGACTCCAGGGTGACCAGGCTGTGCTGCCCGTGCTGCTCGAGCCGGCGGATCCGGGTGTCCTCCACGTCGGGCACGTTCTGCTCGGCGAACCACTGGCCGTAGCGGATGAACAGGTCGATGGGCACCACGTCGTCCCCGGCCAGCCGCCGGATGCCGCTCACCGCGCAGAAATCAGCGAGCGTGGAGCCGGTCCCCGGCGCGGAAAGGCTGGACGCGCTGGATATCGATTTCAGGAACATGCCGGCGGGCATGTGCGCGCGCCACCCATCCATGACGTCCCCGAAGGTCCGCACCGCGATCCCGCGGCCGCGCAGGTGAGCCGCGACGGACAGCCCGTAAGGGCCGGCGCCGACGACCACGGCGGGTGCGGATGAAGTAATAGCTGGCATGGTGTAGTACCTTCCTCGACGGTGACCGATAGCGGCCACAGTGGTTCATTTCTGGCGGATCGCTGCCCGGGCCGGCTTGACTTGCGCGGCAAACCGGTCGCCGGCGGCCGGGGGCGTGGCCTCCGTTTCCCGCCGCAGGGCGCGGGTCCGTCTGGCCCGTCGCAGGTAGGTCGCGAGCGGACCTGCGGACCGGGCCAGCATCGCCGCGACGGGCAGCGGGTCGTCGGCGGCCAGCCAGGCGAGCTCGGTGTGCACCGGCCCGGACGGCACCGGGACCCGGTAGCCGCTGGGCCGCCTGCTCAGCCGGGCCGACAGCCGGGCGGTCAGGTCCACGTTCTCGACGAGGATGCGCCGGCCACTGGGCGCCACGGCCTGGGGCACCCGGCGACCGGTCAGGTCCAGGTGCATGGCCCGCACCACGTCGACCCCGGCCGCGTTCTCGAACAGCCGGAACTGGGCGCCGACCCGCGGGTTGAAGTCGACCAGTTTGTACCGGCCGTCCCGGCGGTCGTAGCGGAAGTCCAGGTCCGCGATACCGCAGTAGCCCACCCGCTCGCACAGTCGGGCGGCCAGCGCAGCGAGCTGCGGGTTGCTGACCGTATAGGCGCAGGCGGTCATGCCCGCCTGCGGCGGCCAGGACCGCACCTTGACCCCGGTGAACAGCACCAGCGGATCGCCGCCGGCCCCGCGGTACAGGTGCACGATCCAGTCCTCGGCGTGCTCCGTTGGGATGTACTCCTGCAGGATGACGCTCGGCTTGTCCCCCCACGCGCGGGCCAGGGCGAGCAGCTCCGCCGCGGTGGCGATCACGGTGGTCCCATTGACCGCCGGCGCGTGCAGCCGGACCCACGCCTCCAGGTTCTTGGCCACCACGGGGAACGTCGCGGTGGCGGCGAACTCCGCGACGTCGGCCGCCGTCTGCGGGAACGAGGACGCGGGCGCGGGCACGTCGTGCTCGAGGCACAGCTCGTACAGGCCGCGCTTGCTGGCCAGCCGGGCCGGCAGGCTGGAAGGCACCCGGGGCAGCAGGAACCATTCGGTCAGGGCGGCGGAGTTCTCCGCGATCAGGACGGCCGCCTCTTCGTCGGTCGGGATGAGCACGGCCGGCCCGGGGATCTCCCGCCCGGCTTCTTTCAGCCGCTCGACCATCCGCTTCGGATCGGCGCGCTCCTCTGCCGGCCAGACGTAGTGACCGCGGCAGTACCGGGACAGCGCCGCGGGCGTCCACCGGTCCTCCGACACCGCGTAGACCGGCACCCCCAGCCGGCCAAGTGACCGGATCGCGTCCACGCCCCCGTGGTGCAGCGGATAGTTGCCGACCTTCACGATCAGCGCGGCGACATCGCGGTCCACCGGAAGAGCCGGGGCCGGAGCCCGGCGGCTCATCTGGCGTATCCCTGGCCGGGCGGCTTCTCGCCGGCCCTGGGCCGCACTGTTTCCATTGATTTTCCCCTGACTGGCCGCGGTCATGACAGGACCACGAATCGGATGATGACGACGAAAACGAAGAACGCGAGCAGCGGAAGTGGCGCCAGCGCGAGGGACCGGGTCAGCCACCGGGAAGCCGGCGGCCAGATGCGGCTGTACTCGCGCGCGGCCAGGACCAGCAGCAGGAGGCCGAGACCGGCCAGCCC
>JBEKCN010000307.1:0-5469 GCA_050014855.1 Streptosporangiaceae bacterium
AAGATCTTTCTGCCCAGGGAAGATCATCCAGCAGCCACCGCTCGGGCTCGTGGCCGGATCGCAGAGCACCGATCCGGCCGCCGCGTTCAATGACGGCCAACCCGGCCTGTTTCGCGCCGGTGACTCCCGCGATCCGCCTGCACACCTCTACGACAAAGGCATTACCGCCGGTAGCGACCACGCCGTGGTTGTCGCCGACCTCACCGTCACATAACGCCGATTGATCCGACGTCGTGATTGTTCCGACCTGAGCGCGGATTGGTGTGCGTGGCAGGGCTATCGACTGGCGGCAGGTCGGAACAATCAGAGGCTGTCGAGGAAGGCGAGTAGCGGGTCGGGCGGCTGGTAGCGGCCAGGCGCCGTGTCGGGCGGGGTGACTCGGGCGATGGCTCGCTCTTTCTCCTCCATGTCGGCGTGCAGGTAGATGTTGGCGGTGGCCATTTGCTCGTGGCCGAGCCAGAGTGCGATGACGGCAACGTCGATTCCGGCGTGTCGCAGCCGCATGGCGCAGGTTATCTGTACTCGATTTTGAGAAGCGCCAGGTCAGAGCTGGTTTCCGTGGGTGAGTCACGTGAGTGACGTGAGCGACGTGGGTGGGGCTGCGGTGCGGGTTTCATGACGTTATGTTTCAGCGCGGGCTTGCCGCGGCTGCGAGGGCGGCCAGTTCGCTGGTGAGCTTGTTCAGTTTCTTGATGGTGGTGCGTACCGGCTTGCTGCTGGTGGTGGACTCGAACAGCGTCTGCTGGCCGCTGGCAATGTCGGCGAGGGTGGTGACGAGCTCGCTGATCTGGCGGTGGATTTCGGCGGCGCGGGCGTACCGGGCCGCTGCGGTGGCGGGCAGCGTGACTTCCTCCAGCGGCCTGGCCCAGGTTGTGCGCTGGCGGGCCCGGTATGCCCTGGCCTTGCATGCGTCTGTGCAGTACCGGGGTTTGCGGCCGCCCCCGGGCCTTGGCTGGTCAGGCAGGGCGGTGTCGCAGTGCAGGCACCGGGCGGGCTGGCCGGTGTCGTTTCGTGACGTGACGGAACTGGTCACGGCTGCCCGAGCTGATGGTTGCGGCTGCTCAGTGTTGCGGGCGGCGCGGGTCACCGGTTTGCCTGGCGGATCGCGCGGCGCAGGCTTTCGCGGGCCGCGGTGAGATCGTCTTGGAGTTCGCGGATCTGCCGCTGGGCGTGGCTCGCTTCGGCGGCGCGGGCGTCACGCTCGGCGGCGAGCTGGCGGGCGGCGGCTTCGATGTCGGCGACGCGGGCGATCAGCCCGGCCCTGTCAGGTCCTTCGATTTCGGCGCCGAGCTGGAGGCGGAGCCGGCTGCGGAGCTTGCCGCGTTCGGCGCGGAGCCGGCGGATCTCCTCGCGGGCGATGGCGAGGTCGGTGCGCAGGCTGGCCTGGGTGGCCGGGGCGCCGCGGCGGGGCGGGGTGACCGGGCCGGGCCT
The DNA here is from genome assembly GCA_050014855.1 of Streptosporangiaceae bacterium. GTDB lineage: Bacteria > Actinomycetota > Actinomycetes > Streptosporangiales > Streptosporangiaceae > Bog-532. The sequence goes on from JBEKCN010000307.1 coordinate 1,432, forward strand.
GGGCTGATGCTCGCCCTGGCGGCGCTGAGCGGCTTCGACGTGCTCGCGGACGCCGCCGGCATAGACCAGCCAGGTGGATACCTGGGCAGCGGCGGCAACCGCGGTCGCGGTGACCGGTGTCCCGGAGGCTTCGAGGGCCTGCACGGCGTCCAGGGCACGCTGCCGCTTGTCCTGGCTGGCTCTGGCGCGGGCGGCCAGCATGGCCCGGGCGCGGCTGGGGGCGGTCACGCGGTCCCCGTGGCGCGGGCGGCTGCGGGGATCAGCGGCAGGGTGCGGGCGGCGCGGGCACGGCGCAGGATCCGGCTGGCTTCCTCGATCTCGGCGCGCTGGGCGGGGTCCATCTGGGAGAGCTTGCGGTGCATCGCCTCGGTCACGGCGGTGAACGCGTCGATCTCGGCGGTGAGGCTGGCCAGCACGTAACCGGCGGCATCCATCGCCCGGGCGGTTTCCCGGTCGGCACGCAGGCCGGCGATGTGCTGTTCGAGGGCCGGCAGGTAGGAGGGGTCGGGCCGGTAGAAGCCGCAGCCGGCGCACTGGAAGCGGATCGGGCAGGCGCCTCCGCCGGCGTTGACGTTGGACGGCTCGGTGCAGTTGCCGAACGGCACCGCGACCGAGGCCCGCTCGTAGGCGGTGGTGCTGGCGAACGGGGCGGGGTTGCCGGCTGCGTCGGTGGCCAGCTGGCCGACCGCGCGGATGGCCTGCTGCTTGCGTTTGAGGCTTATCTGGTAGTAGCCCATCGTGGTGGTCACCGACGCATGGTCCATGAGCTCGAGTACGTCCACCGGCACCCCTGCGTCAGCGTGCCTTTGGGCGTAGGAATGTCGCAGCGCGTACGGGGTGATCAGGGACGGGTCGAACGGTGCCGGGGTGCCGCCGGGTCCGGGCAGCTCAGAGTCGATGACACCGATCTGGCCGGTCCAGGCCTTGAACCCCCGGGCCACGCAGGACGGCGTGATGTGCCCGCGGGACTGGCGGGCGCGCAGCAGCGGGCTGGGGAACAGCCACCGGTCCAGGGCCGGGGGCACGCGCAGCGAAGCGCGATGCTGCTGCCAGGCCAGGATGATCTCGGCGGTGCCGGCGGTGATCGGCAGCCGGCGGCGCATCCGCCCCGCCTTGTGGTTGTCGTAGACCAGGTTGTGCTGGCCGCCGGTCACCTCGACGCAGCCGGCCCGCAGGCTGACTACCTCGCCGGGGCGCCGCCCGGTGTCGCGCAGGATCTGGTAGATCACCTGGTGCATCTGCTGCAGGTCGGCAGCGGTGATCGCCCCGGCCCGCCCAGCCGGGCCGAGCAGGTGCAGGCCGGCGTCGAGCTGGCGGATCACCATCTCGGGCAGGGCCTTGCCGAGCTCATCCTCATTGGGGTCCTCGCGGACCCGGTGCCGGCTGGCGGGGCGGAACGGGTCAGGCACTGCGCTCATCAGCCCGCTGGCACGGCCATGCTCGATGACCTGGCAGAACTGGTAGATCATCAGGTTGCGGTGGTTGGCTGAGTAAAGATCGCCGTCGGTGCGCCGCTGGGTGCTGATCGCATCCAGGATGCGGGTGAAGTCGCCGGCGCCCAGGCTGGCCGGGTCGGTTGTCCTGCGCCCGGCGATGATGAGCGCGTGCGAGGCGGCCTGGCAGGCGCGCAGCGTTTCCCGCAGCCGCTGCAGGTAGGGGCGGGTGGAGCGGGCCCAGTCCTTGACGATCTCCCGGAGCCAGGCCGGCTCGATCACGCCGAAGTCGATCTCGCCCTGGGTGGCCGGCCAGCGGCGGGAGGCGTTGACGGGCAGGTCGAGCAGCGCGACCTGCCACACGTCGCCGGCGAACGGGTCCGCGCCGGCGTACTGGGACCAGGCCCGGTCCAGGTGCCGGCGCAGGCTGCGGAACAGGCCCCGGGTCCCCGCGTTGTACTGCGTGCCGCCGGACTCGCAGACGACCTGCGGGTCGGCTTCGCGCAATGAGGCCGCGCCGCCGAGGCGGGCGAGCAGGATCCGCACTTCGGTGGGGTCCAGCGGTGGCGGTGCCTGGTCACGGTGCTGCAGCGCGTAAAGCAGCTCTGTGCGCGCGAGCTCGGGCAGCCCAGCGAGGGAGAACTGGTGCACCCCCAGGCGGGGCCGCTCGCTGGCCACCCAGGCGGCCAGCTCGTTACCGGCCAGGATGCCCCGGCGGTGCAGCCGCTGGTCGTGGAAACGGCACAGCCCGCGCCGGACGACGCTCTCCCGGTCACAGCCCGGGACCCGGCATTCCGCGGCCCGGGTCAGCGGGCGGGCCCGCGCGGCGAACGCCGTAACCGGCTCGGTCCTGTCCTTGCCCCAGGCGCGCTCATGCCGGAAGCACAGGCCGGCGCAGTGCAGATCGCCTTCACAGCCGGGCACCGAGCAGTTCCCCGGACGCAGCGGGCGGGTAGCCCGCGGCGGCGGCGCGGTGTCAAAATCGGCCCAGCACAGGCCCGAGTCCACCCGGGCGCGGCGGCACCCATCGCAGCGCCCGGACGGGCGGCGCGTCGCAGTCGGGCATCCCGGGGTGCGGCACGGCCACGCCGCGGTCCGTGAGCTGTCCAGGTCGCCGGTGAACAGCAAGGCCTCGCCGTCCCATTCGCTGGCGCGCCAGGCCGGGTCCAGCCGGGCGCGCAGCCACCCGGCCCAGCCCTGGGCATCGTGCGGCTCGCCGCAGGCGCCGTCAGGGACGGCCCGCAGCGCGCGTCCGCTCACCGGTATCGCTTCCCGGCCGCGACGGCTTCCACCGCGCGGCGCTTGTCCTCATCGCGGGCGTGCAGGTAGACGGTCGTCGATGCCAGCGACGCGTGGCCGAGCAGGGCCTGGACCACGTCAAGGTCGATGCCGGCCCGGACCCAGTTCGTGGCCGCGGTATGGCGCAGCATGTGCGGCCGGACGGGGAACCCGCATCCAGCCGCGAGCCGCTCGAACCAGCCCTTCGCGGCCCGGTAGGTCATCGGCGCGCCGAGCGGCTGATGGTAGAGGTTGACCATGACCATCTCAGTCCCGTCCTCGCCGGCCAGCCCGGCCCGCTCATGCTGGTAGCCGGCGTAAGCGGCGAGCACCGCGTCGCTGGCCGGCACGGTCCGCGGGAAACGGGACTTCGCCAGCGCGCCGTTCGGGTTAGCCCGGTGCCGCACGTGCACATGAGCCCCCACCACCGTGCAGCCCAGCGCGCGTGAGTCCGGCAGCAGGTGCATGTCCGCCCCGCGCAGCCCCAGCGCCTCACCGATCCGCAGGCCCGTGTCCCGAAGAAGAACTACCAGGAACTGGTCGCGGGGACGGCGGCAGCACGCCAGCACCGCCTCGGCCTGCTCATCGGTCAGCGCTTCCGGGAACGGCGTCTGCACCCGCGTCCTCAGCGCCCGGGCACGCACCGTGCGGAACTGGCCGGATTCCCCGGCATCGAACCCCGGCGGGGTGAACCGCAGCCACCGCGGCTCCGAGAGCTGCTCGGCCACCGCCATATTGATCAGCCCGGTCCGGGCGCAGAACCGCAGGAACTCACACACCGCGGTGAGCGTGGCGTTGACCGTGGCACCCGAACGCAGCCGCCCGCCCCGGCCCGGGGTGACCTCGATGAAGTGCTTGAAGCGGGCCAGCGCCGCCAGGCTGACCGAGGACCACTCCACCCCCTGCCCGGCGCACCAGCCCAGGAAGCCCGCCACCCGCCCGGCATAGGCACGGATCGTGTGAGGGGAACGGCTGGCCCCGTGCAGCGCCCGCAGGAAACCGCTGGCCTCGCGGTGCAGGACGAACCCGGGATCGAGCACCACCCACAGCTCGGCACCGTCAAGGGGGGACACCGCCCGCTCCGCTCGGAACGGCAGGTCAATCAAATCGGTCACGTGACACAACGTAACCCACGTGCCACACAAGTACCGGATATCCGTAAGGCACGGGCGTGTCGCACCGCTGCACCCACGTCCCTCACAGTGTTTAGGCAGTACAGATAACCAGAGTATGACGGTACTGGTGGGCGGTGAGACGGACAGGCTCGCCGTACTCGTCGCGGATGTCGCAGTGCCGCAGCCACTCGCCGAGCGCGTGCTGGTAGCCG
>JBEKCN010000308.1:0-5451 GCA_050014855.1 Streptosporangiaceae bacterium
CCACATGCACGCGCGGCTGGCCGAACTGCCGTCCGGCGTGGTCCGGGCGGTGCACGGCCGGGGCCTGTGGGCGGGCGTGGAGTTCAGGTCGCTGCCGGGGCGTACGGCCTGCGAACGGCTCGCGGCCCGCGGCCTGCTGGCCAAGGACACGCACGGCACGGCGATCCGCCTGGCGCCCCCATTGGTGATCACGGATGAGGAGCTCGACTGGGCCATGGACCGCTTCGAGGAAGCATTCCGTTAGGCGCGGGGGGCTGGCTCCGGGACGGTCTTGACCGTCCGGACCAGTTCGGCCACCGGGGCGTGCGGGTTCACAGGGCCCGCCAGCAGCATGTTCTCCGTGCCGGTCAGCAGGTTGTCTACCGCCGAGAACTGGCCGGTGACGCCGATCGCGGCACGGACCAAATCGGGCTCGGCCGCGAGGTTATGCCCCGCGACGCGGACCTGGCCGGCGTCCGCCGTTTTCAGGGTGGACAGGATCTGCACGGTGGTCGTCAGTGCGGCCCGGGAGGGTCAGCGGCCAGGAAGGCGGGATAGGGGCCTGGGGAGGGTCAGCGGCCGGGGAGGCGGCGGTAGCGGCCGGCGTGGTAGATCAGCGGGCCAGGGCCGTCCGCGGCGATGGGCGGCGCGTCCACGGCCAAGACCTCCCCGACGACGATGCTGTGGTCACCGCCCTCGTGAACGGCGAAGGTCCGGCATTCGAGCGCGGCCAGCGCATCGTCGAGGACGGGCGCCCCGGTGACCGCGCCCGGATGGTAGAGATGCCCGTCGAGCTGGCCCTCCAGCGGGCGGTCGCGGGTGGCCAGCCAGCGGGCGGTCTCCTCGGCGTCCTCGCTCAGTACCGAGACCGCCCAGATCCCCGCGGTCAGCAGGGCGTCGTGGAAGCGGGCTCTCTTGTCCACGCAGACCAGGATGAGCAGCGGGTCGAGCGATACCGAGGTGAACGCGTTGACCGTCATGGCGTGCGTGATGCCGTCCGTGGTGGCGGCAACGACCGCGATACCGGTGGCGAACTGCCCGGCCGCGTTGCGGAAGGCGGCCGGATCGGCGCCCGTCACCGGGACGGCTTCGCGCCGGGCATCCTGCGGGTCCAGAGAGCGAACGCCCCGACGATCCCGATGGCCGCGCTGATAGCGCCGCCGTACAGATACCACTTGCCGGCCGCCGTGTTCGTGATCACCACGCTGCCCTCAGCGTCGGGCATGGCCAGCACGAACGACACAAGGATCCAGGCGATCGCCGGAACCAGCGCTCCGGCCAGTGAGCGCATTGCCCAGCCCCCGGCCAGGCAGGTGATCAGGAGAGCGGCGCAGCAGCCCAGCGCGGCCGCCGGGACGGGCCCCACCATCCAGCTGTACCCGAACGACCCCATGATCGCCTCGATCGCGCCGAGCACGAACAGGACGCCGTAGGCGCCGCCGGTGACGAAGGCATCGCGGTGCTCCACGGGACGATCCCGCCCGGTGGGTTCCGCGCGCCCTGGTACGGCCGGCTTTGCCATCTACTGCTGCCTTCCCGGCTGATCTGGCCGCCATCCCATGGGGGCCACGCTACCCAGCATGCCCGGCGGCGGCACCGTCCGGGATCCGCTGAGGTTGGGGGTCCGCCGCGATGCCCGCGAACAGGTCGTCCTCACGGCCGTAGGGGCCTTCGGGGCCCGGCTCGCCGGCCAGGAGCGCGTAGTACTCGACGCCGGACGCCAGCTGGGCGATCTGGTTGGACAGGGCGAAGAAGGTGCCCTCCACACTGATCTGGGTGGCGTGCGCCCGCATGGCGGCCAGCTTCGCGTCCAGGTAGCAGGACGCGTCGATCTCGGTGGTCACCTGCTCGTCCGGGACACCGTAGACCAGGTCCGCGGCGGACGCGGGCAGCCGGAAGCCGGAGGGCAGCCGCTGGGCCACGGAGCCGCCGGGCGCCACGGTGCCGCCGGGTGCTCCGGAGCCGCCGGGCGCCACGGCCTGCAGCATCTCGATCTCCTGGTCCAGCTGCGACTGCGGGGTCGTGCTCGCATAGAACTTGCTGACCTGCCAAGGGGGGGCCGGGTCGCACCCGCCGCTGTCGAGGATGACGGCGGGGTCGGCGGCCAGCTGGTAGGCGCGGTAGGAAACCCGGTGCGCCTGAATGTGGTCGGGGTGACCGTAGAACCCGTCGTCATCGTAGGTGACCATGACCTGGGGACGGACCTCGCGGATGACGGCGGCCAGGTCCCGGGCCGCCTCGTCCACGTCGGCCTGCCAGAAGGCGCGCGGGTCGTCGTTGCCGGGCGTGCCGATCATCCCGGAGTCCCGCCAGCGTCCCGGGCCGCCGAGAAAACGGTGGTCGCCGACGCCGAGCGCGCGGCAGGCGGCCCCGAGCTCACCGATCCGGTAGCCGCCCAGCTGGTCGTCGCGGTCAGCGGCCAGGGCGGCCAGCCCGGGCGGGATGATCTCCCCCAGCTCGCCGAGGGTGCACGTCACCAGCGTCACGTGGGCGCCCTCGGCGGCGTACTTGGCCATCGTGGCGCCGGTGCCGATCGATTCGTCGTCGGGGTGGGCGTGCACGAACAGCATCCGACGACGTTCCAGCGAAGAGGTCACAGCACGTGAGGGTAGCCGGGGCTGGCAGGATCTATGCCCATGACCGAAACCTTCCCCCGGCAGCAGGCCCGTACCCGCCGGTTCACCCTCGGCGTGCCGCGCGCGTTCGCGGTCTCCCCGGCCGGGGACCGGGTCACGTTCCTGCGCAGCAGGAGCGGCACCGACCCGCTGACCTGCCTGTGGCTCTTCGACGTCGGCGCCGGGACCGAACAGCTGATCGCCGATCCCGCCGTCCTCAGCTTCTCCGGTGACGAGGATCTGCCGCCGGAGGAGAAGAGGCGCCGGGAACGGGTCCGCGAGCAGGCCGGCGGCATCGTGTCGTACGCCGTCGACGCGGCGGTGCGCACGGCCGTCTTCAGCTTGGCGGGCCGGGTCTTCGCGGTGGACCTCGTGGCCGCTGCCGCTGGCGGGGATGGGACTGGAGGCACCGCTGGAGTGCGCGCAGGCCCTGGTGCCGAGATGACCGCTGGGCCCGGGACTGGCGGGGTGGCGCCGCGCGAACTGACGTTGCAGGGTCCGGCGCTGGATCCGCGGCCGGACCCATCTGGGCGGCGGGTGGCCTACGTGAGCGGCGGGGCGCTGCGGGTCGCGGACCTGGGCGCGGACGACGAGGGTGGCACCGGGGACCGGGTGATCGCCGGGTCGGTGAATGCGCCCGGGAGCAACGCGGGCGTGACGTACGGACTGGCCGAATTCATCGCGGCCGAGGAGATGGACCGCACCCGGGGTTACTGGTGGGCGCCGGACGGCACCGCGGTGCTCGTCGCGCGGGTCGACGAGACCCCGGTCACGCGCTGGTACATCGCCGATCCGGCCAATCCCGGACGGTCCCCGGCAGAAGTCGCCTACCCGGCCGCGGGCACGCCCAACGCGGACGTCTCGCTGATCCTGGCCGGGCTGGCCGGCCGGCACACGATCGTCGACTGGGACCGGGAGGCGTTCCCCTACCTGGTGACCGCCTGCTGGGACGATAAGGGGGGATCAGCCGACCCGCTGATCGTGGTACAAAGCCGCGACCAGCGCCGGATGCGGATCCTCGTCGCCGACCGGGCCACCGGCGCCACGTCGCTGCTGCGCGAGGACAGCGATCCGCACTGGATCGACATCGTGCCGGGCGTCCCCGCCTGGACGGCGGGCGGCCGGATCGCCTGGTCGGTCACGGAGGACGACACCAGGCGCCTGGTCGTCGCCACCCCCGGCGAGCTGTCCAGGGGCGGGGCCGAGCCGGTGACCCCGCCGGGCCTGCAGGTCCGCGAGATCCTCAGCGTGGATGGCGACGCTGTGCTGTTCACCGCGTCGGAAGAGCCGACGGAGATCGGCCTGTGGAGCTACGGCCCCGGCGGCCTGACCCGGGTATCCCGGGGCCCCGGGGTATTCGCGGGACGGCGGGCCGGCGGCACGACCGTACTCACCGGCCGGTCGCTGGACGAGGACAGCGTGACGACCCTGGTACTCCGTGACGAAACAGATGCCGCAGGAGGTGAGAGGCCGGAGGGACGGATCGCTTCGTACGCCGAAACCCCGAACCTGGTGGTCCCCCGGCCCGCGCTGCTGTCCCTCGGCCCGCGCGAGGTGCGCACGGCGGTCCTCTTCCCGTCCTGGCATGAGCCGGGCTCGGGGCGACTGCCGGTGCTGCTCGACCCGTACGGCGGGCCGCACGCGCAGCGGGTGCTCGCGGCGCGCGGCGCCTACCTGACCTCGCAGTGGTTCGCCGAGCAGGGGTTCGCGGTGCTGATCGCGGATGGCCGGGGCACGCCGGGCCGGGGGCCGGCCTGGGACCGGGCCGTGGCCGGAAACCTCGCCGACCCGGTGCTGGAGGACCAGGTCGACGCGCTGCACGCCGCCGCGGAACGGTTCAGTGACCTGGACCTGTCCCGGGTCGCCATCCGGGGCTGGTCGTTCGGCGGTTACCTGGCCGCGCTGGCCGTGCTGCGCCGCCCGGACGTCTTCCACGCGGCGGTCGTCGGCGCCCCGGTAACCGACCAGCACTTGTACGACACCCACTACACCGAGCGGTACCTGGGCCTGCCCGACGAGAACCCCGCGGCCTACGACCACTGCTCCCCGGTCCGGGACGCCGAACGGCTATCACAGGAGGACCGGGACAAGGCCACATTCCGCCCGATGATGATCATTCACGGCCTGGCCGACGACAACGTGGTGGTCGCGCACACCCTGCGCCTGTCGTCCGCGCTGCTGGCCGCGGGGTACCCGCACACGGTCCTGCCGCTGTCCGGGGTGACGCACATGACACCACAGGAAGTCGTGGCGGAGAACCTGCTGCTGCTCCAGGTCGGCTTCCTCCGCCAGGCGCTGGGGGCGGGGTGGCCCGGAGACCTGTGACGTCCCGCACAGGGCCAGCCCCGGGAACCTGTGACATCCCGCACAGGGCCAGCCCCGGAGACCTGTGACATCCCGCACAGGGCCAGCCCCGGAGACCTGTGACATCCCGCATAGGGCCAGCCCCGGAGACCTGTGACCGACCCCGCATAGGGCCAGGCCCGGAGACCTGTGACGTCCCGCACAGGGCCATTCGCCCCTAGTGAGGACCAGCCCGGACGGTCTATACCCTCCGCATGGGCCCATTTTGCTTGATCATGCCCGCCGGGCCGGTGCGGGCGGGCAGTGTAGCAAGGGTCACAGGCGTGAGTGGTGACCAGGGGCAGAATTTAGCTGTCTACTGGAATAAGTTCGTGAACACACAAACACACCCGCGGGTGACGAGGCACGGCCGGATCGGGCGCGATGCATAAAACAACAAGGCTGCGAGGACGTCGAGGATGACGCAAGCTATGGAGTCGCCAGCGAGAACGCGGGCGCAGATCGCGGAGAAAACACTTCGCAGGGACCCTTGGTGGCGACAGCCCGGCATCGT
>JBEKCN010000309.1:0-5441 GCA_050014855.1 Streptosporangiaceae bacterium
TCCCGGACACCTGGGCGACGGCGCGCTGGACGGCGCCGGACGGCACGGCCCGCGCCGGCCAGGTCCTCGCCCCGATCGGCTCTTTCGCCGGCGATGTCGTTCCCGTCTGGGTGAGCGCATCCGGCGCGGTCGCCGACCCTCCGTCCAGGCACGCGGATGTCGTCGCCGAGGTGGCCGTCACCGTGATCCTCACCAGCATGGCCCTGACCGGGTTGCTGCTGGGCGCCCGGGCCGTCAGCCAGCATTTCCTCGACCGTAGGCGGCTCCGGTCGTGGGATGCTGAATGGCGCAGTATCGGCCCGCTGTGGACGGGGCATCGCAGCTGAGACAGATCAGGAGCCGGGCCCGGATCTCGGGCAGAGCTGGCCGGTACACAGCCTTCAGGCGCTGGCCCGCACGGCCAGCGCCTGAGTGTCCGGCGCCTGAGTATCAGCGGCGGGGACGATCACCGAACAATGACCACCGGGCAGTGCGCGTGCTGAGAAACCTGGGTGCTGGTCGAACCCACGATCAGCCTGGTGAACCCTCCTGCGCCGCGCGAACCGATCACGAGTAGGTCGGCATCCCTGGACAGCTCGATCAACTCCGCGGCCGGCAGCCCGATGCTGCCCTGCACGGTCACGGACGAGGGTGCCGCGCCACCCAGCTGGGCGGCCGCCTTGTCCACGGCCTCCTGGGCCGCCTTCCGGGACCGTTCCCGCAGCTCGCTGTCTTGGGGGTACACGATCATCCCGCCCCAGCCGCTGGTCGGCACTTCGTGGACGGCGATCACGGTCAGCGGCTCGCGGCGGATGACGGCCTCTCGCATGGCCCACTCCAGGGCGAGCTGAGAATGACTGGAGCCATCGATTCCCACATAGATTCCGGACATTTGTTCTCCCGAAGGGCGAAGGGCCTTTTTCTGGCGTGCACAACGCTAGGGATTGTTCAGAAAACTAGTTCAGGGCCAGACTTCCCCACGGGCACGGACATTGGCAGCCACGGCGTGGGACCTTGGTCTACGTTCGTTCATGGAAAGATGACACCGGCAATTGATGTGGCAATAGCGTAAATGATGAACCCCGCGGGAAGCGCGCCGCTGCTTCCCGCGGGGCCGCTTGAGGAGGCTGATTACCCGGCTACCCCCGGCTGGCCCTTTCAGGGTGCAGCCCCGGGTGCGGCCTACGCTACGGCTCAATGTCCTGATGGATGCGGACCTTGGTCTGCCCGGCGCGTGGTCAAAGGTTCTTCAGAGCCTGGTGTATCCGCCCAGTTCCCTCCGGCGGGGGCCCCCGCTTGTTCAGCTGGACGGTATGACCGCGATTGTGCCCGCGGCGTGGTTGAGCACCTTGTGCAGAATGAAATTACCGCGCCCGGGCTCGCCGTCATCTCCGTCGTGCCGGCCGATCACCGTAAGGTCGGCCCGCCCGGAGAAGTCGGCTAGGACGCGGCCCGGCGGCCCTTCCACGCCCGCGTAGCTGACCTCGACATCCGGGTATTTTCCGTGCCACTCGTCCACTCCCTGGGCCAGCCGCGAGGCGGCCTCGGCCGAGTTCTCCGCCTCTGCACCGAACCACCGGTCGAGCGGGAACCAGGCATGAACCACCCGCAGCCGGGCGTGGCGCAGGGCAGCTTCTTCGAAGGCGAACGGGATCGCGTCGGCACCGTCGTCTATGTCCCGGACACCGACGGCGATCTCGTCATGGACGGTGCCACCCTGATCCCGGGCCACGACAACGGGGCAGTGGGCGTGCGTCGCCAGGTACCTGGCCTCCCGGCCGAGACCCGGCTGCCGGTAGCCGCCCACGCCGTATGCGCCGACCACCAGCAGCTGCGCTGTGGAACTGTCATGGGCCAGCATCCGCCCTGGTGGGCCGTCCAGGAGCTCGGTTTCCACGATGAGACCGGGGACCGTCCGCGCGAGTTCCCTGGCGGCCGCGCGGAGCGATTGCGCGTAGACGGTATGCATCAGCTCGTCCAGCATCGCCGCCGGATCCTCCCCGTCCGCCGGGCACGAGGGGGCCGCCGCCGTTACGATCCGGAGCGGCGCCGAATGCCGGACCGCCTCCGCAGCCGCCCACTGCACCGCCTGCAGGGACTCTTGCGAACCGTCGCTGCCTGCGACAACCGGTCTCGCCATCGCCTGGACTCCTTGTCTGACCGTCCGTGGGGGGCGCGGCCTCAGCTGCAGTACGTCGCGAGAATGTGCTTGAGCTGCGTGATCAGAGGCAGCAGTTCGGAATGCCCGCGCTGGGTGATGTCCCGGTCGAATATCAGTCCGGTGGCCCCCGCGGCCATGGCCTGGCGTGCCTCCTCGAGCATTGCCTCGTCACTGCCGCCGGCGTCGCTGGAGACGAGAACGAGGGTCCGGCCTGCCGAGCGGACCACCGTGTCGATCGCATGCTCGGGGGAAAGCCCCGCATATTCGTCGTGCGGGGCGCCCGGTGGCCGTTCTGGATGCGGGAAGCTCACCACGGCCACGTCGGCGCCGAGGGTCCTGGCTGTGCTGGCCGCATCAGCAATGTCGTGCGGGGAAGCACTGCCGTCCATCGCCTCGCCCGCCGTACCGCGCGGATACACCCACACGAACAGGGGCATGCCGTAGCGCTCAGCGTCCTCCTGGACCCGCTGGTACTGCGGGAATCCGGTATCCCGGGCTGGCCCGTCCGCATACAGCAGGTAGCCAACTGCATCGGCACCCAGCCGGACGGCATCGGCCACGGTCCCGTCGGCGGCCGCAGATCCCGGCCCGTCCGAATAGCCGTTCAGCATGACGATCAGCGGCAGTTCACCGGCATAGTCCCCGTAGAACTTCTCCGCCAGCTCGACGGGCAGGACGATACCGTTGAAGTTGCCCTCGAAGGCCAGCCGGATCGCATCCGTCGGATCGCCGGCCTGGCCGGTAGCGGAGCGCCGCGGTGCACGGCTGAGATCCGCACCGTAAGGAAGCAGCAGCGCCGTCCCATTGCGGAGCCCGCTCTGGTGCAGGATGCGGCGCAGCCGTCCCTTCTTGCCCATGCTGAGGCCAAGGTCGGTGATGTCTGGTCGACTACCCATGGTCCCAGCGTCCGCCCGCGCGTGCTGTGCGCGGCAGGGTCTTTCCGCTCCCGCGGAAAGGGCCGAAAGACCTCATATCGGAGACGTCCGCGAAGCGCTGACCAGGACACCCGCGAAGCGCTGACCAGGACCGTGGCCACCCCGGGCCGAAAGTCCGGCCGGGCCGGGACCGCCGTCTCTGGCCGGCCGGGCCACCGTCGGCCAGTCTCGGGTCATTCTCAGGCCCAGGGAGGTCGCCATGGCCACCATCGATCATGGCATTCTCGTCGGATACGACGGTTCATTGAGTAGCCAGGAAGCCGTGGCCTGGGCCGCGCATGAGGCCAGGGATCGCGGAGTCATGCTGACGGTGTGCCACGCCTGGGCACCCGGGGACGCGGGACCACCGCTCGGCCCCGGGGAAGATCCAGCGCGGGAAAGCGCCCAGTGGATTCTCTCGACCGCGGTGCCGAACCCCGACCCGGCCCGAGTGCGGCACGTACTGGTCGAAGGACCGGTAGCTCGCGCCCTATGCGAGCAGAGCGCCGCCGCCGACATGCTGGTCGTCGGTTCCCGGAGCCTGGAAGGCCTGTCTGGGCTCCTGCTGGGATCGGTCAGTCTGCAGGTGGCGGCGCGCGCATCCGCCCCGGTGGTCGTCGTGCGTGGGCACTGGCGCCCGGCCGGCGGCTATGTTCCCGGGCATGTCGTCGTGGGAATCGATGGCTCTCCGGCGGCAGCAGCCGCGCTGCGCTTCGCCGGCGCCGAGGCTGCGCTGCACCGGGTGCCGCTGACGGCCGTGTGCGCGCTGGCCGACGCTCCTGGGGATCTGGCCGCATCCTCCCTCATCGCGGAGGACTTCGAGCGATCGGTCATCACCTGGGAGAAGGATCACCCGGACGTCGAGCTGCACCGGCAGGTCACCGGCGCCTCGGCGCGGCACGCCCTGCTGGCCGCCGCCCAGGACGCCCAGTTGCTCGTGCTGGGCGACCGCGGCCGGTGCGGCCTCCCCCGGATGGCCCTCGGTTCGATATCTACCGCGCTGCTGTCGCACGCTCCCTGCCCGGTCGCCGTGGTCCACGCGCCCTGAATCAGCAGGACGTAATGGTGATCGGCGCCGCGCTGAACGTCTGGCCGGCGGACTAAGCCACCCCGGCCCCGCCCGCCGACTGGGGCGGAGGCAGCATGGACTGCGCCCCGGAGCGCTGGCGGCGTCGCAGCTTCACCGGCACCACGCGGCAAGCTAGCTAACGGGCGGCAGCCCACGTCGCGGGCACATCGGCACCGCCCTCCTCCGTGACCCGCGCGCCGAAGCGGAGCAGTGCGGGCTGAGGCGAGATCCGTCCCGCGATCAGGGCCTCACCCTGGCGAAAGGTCACCGCGCGCTCGATCAGGCTCGGCGGGACGAAGGAGAACGCGGCCTCGGTGAAAGCCGCGTCCGCGAGCGAGTTAAGCCGCATGAGTACGAGGTTGTCGGCCTGGGAGAGCACGTTCCCGGCGATCTTTTGCGGGCGCTGCGTCGATACCAGGAGGTAGAGCCCGAACTTGCGGCCCTCCGCGGCGATCCGGATGGCATGCTCGGTGGCGACCGCGACCAGCTGGTCCGGTGGCTCGGCCGGGCAGACGTTGTGCGCCTCGTCGATCACGATGAGGACCGGCTTGCGCTCTTGCCGCCGTCGCCACAAGTCGCCCAGCACCGCCGCGGCCACCAGCGACTGTTCCTCACGAGTGGGCAGCGAGCCCAGGTCGATGATGGCGCAGCGGACATCCTGATCATGGACCGCATCGAGAACCGAACCCGCCTCACCCCCGGCCCACACGGTGTAACGGTCGACGCCGAGATTGCGGAGCCGCAGGCTCAGGCGGCGCGCCTCGGGGTCGTCGCTTCCGGCCAGCGTCTCCAGCCTGAGCTGGCCCCCGCCGGCGAGGAACCCGGCGAGCGCCGCGTACTCCTCGCGGTCTTCTATCGGGTCCAGGCGGAGCGCGGCGGCCTGCGTCGCTGGATCGATGTCGGCCGCATGGAGCCGCAGCCTTCGCTCCCCCGGGGCGTCGGCGGAATAGACGGTGACTCCGCCCGCCGCCTTCCTGAAGCGCTCGGCCACGACCGGGTCGGCGTCGCCGCGTACCTCGCCGAGGCGCACGAAATCGGAGTTGGGATCAAGGACCACCAGGCGCAGGTCCGTCTCGGTCAGCAACTGCTCCAGGATCACCCCGAGCGAGTAGGTCTTGCCCGACCCGGATTGGCCGCAAAGGAACGTGTGCCGGTTGAAGCCGCCGGCATCCGCTCGGCATGGCACATCAGCGGCCTGCGCCAGCTGGCCCAGCCGCAGCTGGGCGTCGTGTCGCGCGCTGCGCCGGAGCCAGGCCTGCACCTCCGGCCCGGTGGCGACGCGGACCAGCACATCGTGAAAGGGCGCCGGGTCGCCTTC
>JBEKCN010000310.1:0-5440 GCA_050014855.1 Streptosporangiaceae bacterium
CCTACGCGGAGCTGGGCGAGAACGTAGAGGCCTGGGGCTTCCGCTACATGCAGGCCGAGCGCCAGTACTACAGCCGCGAGCAGATCGCGCAGCGCTGGTTCCAAGACGAGTTCACGCCGGTGGTGCGCACGCTGCACGCGGCTGACCTGGTCGGCTCCGGCACGAATGCCGAGGCGTACATGCGAGTCGCCAGCCAGCGTTACCGCCTCATGCGCACCCACGAGTGGAACGATGAGGTCATCGAGCGGCTGCGCCGGGAGGTCAGCTAGCCCCCGTTCCCGGCCCGGCCGGTGCGTCCGACGCCGCCGGACCCGCCGGACCGGTCGCGTCCCGCGGGGCATCGGCGGCCGTAGTGGCCGTCGTCCCGCCCCGCACGGTGCCGGCGGAGTCGTCGTTCAGCGTGATGTTGGCGCCTGAGGCCGGGTTGAAGATGTGTATGGACCGCAGGTCGGCCCACAGCTCGGCTTGCTGGCCCTCGCGCGCGGTCGTCTCCGTGGCGAGCCGGGCGGTAAGCATGCCAGTATCCGCCGCGCCGGTGTCCGCGGAGCCCGAGTCCTCGGCCAGCTCCTGCAGCTCCGCGGCGCTCACCTCGCTCACGGACTCCATGCTGAAGTAGACGTACACGTCGGAGCCCATGGACTCGACGACCTCGATGTTGGCCCGGAATGTGATCCCGCTGTCCCGCGTCCCGGCGGCGACCAGCGCGGCGTCCTCGAAGTCCTCCGGGCGGATGCCCACGAGCAGGTCCCGGGGCGCGTTGGCCCGCTCCAGCGCATGGCGCAGCCGGCCGCTCACCGGCACGTCACCGAGCGGCGTGTGCAGGGTGCCGTCGTCGACCCGGCTGGGCAGGAAGTTCATCGCGGGTGAGCCGATGAACCCGGCCACGAACAGGTTGTTCGGCCGGTCGTAGAGCTCCTGCGGCGCGCCGACCTGCTGGAGCAGGCCGCTGCGCATGACGGCCACCCGATCACCCAGGGTCATCGCCTCGGTCTGGTCGTGCGTGACGTACACGGTGGTGGTGCCCAGCCGCCGCTGTATCCGGGACACCTCGGTGCGCATCTGCACGCGCAGCTTCGCGTCCAGGTTGGACAGCGGCTCGTCCATCAGGAACGCCGCGGGATCCCGGACGATCGCCCGGCCCATCGCGACCCGCTGCCGCTGGCCACCGGACAGGTTGGCGGGCCGGCGGTCCAGGTGCTGGGTGAGGTCCAGGATCCGGGCCGCCTCGCTGACCTTCTCGTCGATCACCGCCTTCGGGGTCTTGGCCAGCTTGAGCGCGAAGCCCATGTTCTCCCGCACGGTCATGTGCGGATACAACGCGTAACTCTGGAAGACCATGGCGATGTCGCGGTCCTTGGGTGCCTTGTTGTTCACGACCTTCCCGCCGATGCGCAGTTCACCTGCGGAGATGTCCTCCAGGCCCGCGATCATGTTCAGCGTCGTGGACTTGCCGCAGCCCGACGGGCCGACCAGGATGACGAACTCACCGTCGGCGATGTCCAGGCTGATGTTGTCGACCGCCAGCGCCCCGTCCGGGAAGCGCTTGGTTATCTGATCCAGAACGATGTCAGCCACTGTCTCTCCCTAATCCACTAGCCCTTGACCGCGCCTGATGTAAGCCCAGCGACGATCCGGCGCTGGAAGAACAGCACGAAGATGATGATCGGGATGGTGATGACCACCGCGGCGGCCGCGATGGGGCCGGTCGGAATCGTGAACTGCGAGCTGCCGCTGAGGTAGGCCAGCGACGCTGGCGCCGTCCGGGCGGCGGTCGTTGAGGTGAGCGAGATCGCCAGCAGGAACTCGTTCCAGCAGGCCAGGAAGACCAGGATCGCCGTGGTGACCATTCCCGGTGCCGCCAGCGGGGCGATGACCTTGGTGAAGGCCTGGAAGGGCGTGGCGCCGTCCATCTTGGCGGCCTTCTCCAGCTCCCAGGGGATCTCGCGGAAGAACGCCGACAGCGTGTAAATCCCCAGCGGCAGGCCGAAGGCGACGTAGGGGATGATCAGGCCGGGCCAGGTGTTGAACAGGCCCAGCGCGCGCTCGATGGCGAACAACGGGGTCACCAGGGCGATGATCGGGAACATCGCGATCAGCAGTGACATCCCGATGAGCACCGTCTTGCCGGGGAACCGCAGCCGCGCGACCGCGTAGGCCGCCATGGAGGCCAGCACAACGGAGATGAGCGTCGCGATGAGGCCGATGCCGATCGAGTTGATCAGCGGCCGGACGAACGTCGAGGTCTGCAGGATCTGGGTGTAGTTCCCCCAGGTCCACTGCGCGGGAACGAAGGAGGGATCGAGGATAGCCGCGGGCGTCTTGAAGGACAGCGAGACCATCCAGAGCACCGGGATCAGCGCCAGCGCCACGACGACAAAGTTAATTCCTCCCCAGGTGACCTTCTGGCGGGGCGTTGTGGTGGTCCGGGCCTTGGTGGTCGCGGCCCTGGTGGTCGCGGTCGTGGGGGGCGCGGTAACAGCAGTCATCAGCGGGTCACCTCTTTGCGATGTCCGTGCCGGGGGCCGCGGTACCGAAGCCCTTGATGAACACGGCGGCGATGATTACGACGCAGATGAAGATCAGGATCGCGATGGTCGACCCGATCCCCAGATTCAGCGCGTTGAACAGGTTGTCCCAGCCGAGGATCGAGACCGACTCTGTGCCGTTGTTGCCCTGCGTGAGGATAAAAATGTTGTCGAATATCCGGAACGAGTCCAGCGTCCGGAACAGCACCGCGACCAGGATCGCCGGCTTCATGAGCGGCACGGTGATCTTCGTGAAGCGCTGCCAGCCGGTGGCTCCGTCCACCATGGCGGCCTTCTGCAGGTCCTCGGGCACCAGGGAAAGCCCGGCCAGCAGCAGCAGCCCCATGAACGGCGTGGTCTTCCAGATCTCCGCCAGGATGATCACGCCAATCGCCTGGAACTGGGCGGTCAGCGGCGCGGCCTCGTTGAAAGCCGCGGACAGGTAGCCCTGGCCCGGCGTCCACGCGTAGAACCAGCCGTAGGCGGCAGCGACCGTGACGATTCCGTAGGGGATGAGCGCGGCCGTGCGGACCGTGCCCCGGCCGAACAGCGTCCGGTGCATGGCCATGGCCAGCAGCATGCCGAGCACCAGGGTGATGGCCACCGAGATGACGGTGATCAGCACGGTCACCCACAGCGCCTGCCACCAGTACGGCGAGCTGAGCACCGCCCCGTAGTTGGCCAGCCCGACGAACTTGACCTCTTGCGGGAGCTCCAGGTTGTACCGCTCCAGCGACAGCCAGACGGCGTAGATGACCGGGTAGGCGGTGACGGCCACCATCACGACGACCGCCGGGGCGCACAGCAGCCAGCCCAGCCGGCGTTCGGCTCTGGCACCCTCGGACAGCTGGCGCCGATGGCTGCCCGGCTGCTCGGTGACGGGTTCGGTGCCCGCCGCTACTGGCGCGTTCACGGTCATCGGCGTCTTCCTTCCATCCGGGCCGGCCGCGGGTCTTGGCGGCTCACGGGACCAGGCCCTTCGACTGCAGGGCGTTATTGAGCTGGCCGGTCAGCGCATTCTTTCCGGTCGCCGGGCTGATGCCGCTCGGCGGGGAGATCTGGTGCGAGATGTCGATGGACACGACCTGGTAGAGGGGGGTCTTCGGCCGCACGCTGGCGTGCTCGAGCTCCTGCAGGATGTCGGCGTGGAACGGGTAGTCGGGGTACAGCTTCGGATTGCTGTAGAGGCTGGCGATCGTGGGCGGAACGCCGCCCACGGTGGCGCCGATCAGCTGGTTCTGCGCGTCCCGCAGGCACGATGCGGCCTGGAAGGCGAGCGCCTGGTGCTGGGAGTACTTGCTGACGGCGAGGTCCACTCCGCCGATCGTCACCTTGGCCGGCACGCCCGGGATGATCTGCGGGTAGAGCGCCCACTTGAAGTCCTTGAACAGCTTCGGGTTGTCGGCCTTCATGGACGGATACACGAACGGGTAGTTCAGCTCGAACGCGGCCGTGCCCCCCTCCATCGCCAGCCGGTTGTCGTTCTCCATCTGCACCCCCAGCGACGGGTCGGCGGCGGGGGAGCTGGCGAGTTCCTTCATGTCCGCCAGCGCGATGGCCGCGGGCGGGCCCAGCGTCACCTTGGTCGCGGCCGGATTCAGGATCGTGCCGCCCGCGCTGGCGTTCATCGTGTTGAACCAGACGGTCGCGCCCTCGTACTGGGCGCCCTGGATCTCGATGTAGTGCGGCTTGCCCTCCTTGGCCAGCTGCTCCGCGTCGGCGATCATCTGCGCCCACGTCTTGGGCGGGGTCGGCACGAGGTCGGAGCGGTACCACAGCAGCTGGGTGTTGGTATTGTCGGGCGCCGCGACGAGCTGGCCCTTCCATATGGCCGTGTCCAGCGCGGGCGTGATCGTCCCGCTCACGACCTGCTGCTTGTCGGCGCCGGTCCACGGCACTATCCAGCCGGCCTCGGCGAACTCGGGCTCCCAGGTGACGTCGAGGGCCATTATGTCGATCGTTGCATCGTGCGCGGCGAGCCGCCGGACAAGCTGCAGGCGCTGGCTGTCGGATGCGGCGGGCAGCAGCTGGTAGGAGATCTTGTACGCGCCGTGGCTCTGCGCGTCGCAGTTGTTGATCTCGGTATTGGTCGCACCCGACACGTCAGGGAACTGATAGAAGTTCAGCGTCACCGGGCCCGTGCTCGCCCCCGCCGAGCTGCAAGCGGCCAGCCCGCTGGTGCCCAGGATCACGGCCGCCAGGCCGGTCTTCGTCCGCAGCCAGCGCTTAGCCCGGCGCGGGGCGCGCTTCGTGCGCCGCGTCGGCGGGGCCGGACCGTCTTTGTCAGCCATCATTGTGCCTCCAGCGCGGTGTGACTGCGGCTCCGCTGAGTGTGCCTAGCTCGGTGACCTGCACGATCGGGCCGGTCACCGGAAGCTCGCCCGGCACGGCAGGCGGCGCAGGATGAATGCCGGCGTCGCCACGACTGGCCGGCGTAGCCGAGAGGCGGGAGAACGGGTGGGCACACCCGTGCCGCAATGGGACCAGCCGCGGGCGGCCGATAGGTGGCCGCGTCGCGGAACAGCCGGTTCCCGGCTGTCGACATCCATGTCCGACCACCCCACTTCGCTGTCGGTGGCCGCCGGAGCCGGATTCCCGGACCCTGGCGTTGCTCTGATCCCCCGCGAGCGGCGGAGATCTATACACATGAAAACGCCCTTTGCCGCCGTGACGTCAAGAGGCGAAAATTTTCACGCAAAGCGGCCGAATGTCCCATGACGGCGATCTGTGTTGTCCGATGATCGACATCGATGGTTGAACGTAACATCATTTCGAAGTTCCGGCAAGATGACTCAGAAAACGCTCAGAATGAGGCGGCAGTGATAATCAGATCTTTACCGGATTGTCGTGATCGGCTCTGACGTGCCGCACCAGGTGCTGGCGGAAGATAGCCGGCCTGGCTTCGGGGGAGGAAT
>JBEKCN010000311.1:0-5438 GCA_050014855.1 Streptosporangiaceae bacterium
CCGGTCGCCGCGGGCTCAGCTGTTCGGGTCGCTGACGTAGGTACCCCGGCCCTGGACGCTGACGATCAGGCCGCGCTCGCGCAGCTCCGCCATAGCCCGGCGGATGGTCAGGTAGGCCACGCCCCATTCGGAGGCCATGGCTCGTTCGGCCGGCAGCCGGTGGCCCGGCTGCCACGTGCCGTCCTCGATATGCGCCGTGACGTATCTGACGATCTGCACGTAGATCGGAACTGGGCCCTCGTGCACGATGTCGGGGCCGTGATCATCCACGAAAACCAACCGTAGGGCACCGCTGACCTGCGATTACACACGTAATGCTTTACACGCGCATGTATTGCTATCTAAGTTAGAGACAGGCTAGACAGTGCGTGATCGTCCGGGCCGTCCCGGTCACCGCTGGGCTGGTCACCGGCGGGGCGTTACCGGCGGGGCGGTCGCTGCTGGGATGGTCACCGGCGGGGCAGTCACCGGCGGGACGGTCACCGCAGGGACGGTCACCGCAGGGACGGTCACCGCAGGAAGGTCACCGCTGGGGCCGGGGCGGTCGCTGCTGGGGCCGTTGCCCTTGGGGCCGTCACCCCTGAGGCCGGACAGGACCTTGCCCCTTCCGCAGATTGGTCGTGCCCGCATGGCATTAACAGTTCAGCCCACCAGATGAGGAGGAAACGCGAACCGATGGACCGGGAGCTTGGCATGCACGCGCCGCCTGGGCGACAATGCCGGGATGGCTCGTGATGACAGCTGGGCCCAGGTGCTGCGGGTGGCCTTGCCCATTCTGGACGAGGCCAGGCCCTCGGGGATGCTCGGATGGGTGCGCCCGGTCGCCCCCGTTGTTACCCAGGCCGCTGTCGGGGCCGGGCACTGGGCCGCCGGGCGCCGGCGGCGGGCCCTGGCCGCGTGGACGAGCGCTGCTGGCTACGGGCTGGTGGCGTGGGGCCTGGGCACGGAAGCGCCGACCCCGGCCGAGGTGCGAGAGAACATGCAACAGAACATCCAGCGGCTGCAAAGGGAGGGGGTGTTGCGCAAGCCAGGCCCCAAGGCTCCGGCTGCCGCCGGGACGCAGACACCCGCGGCCCGCCGCCTATCGCGCCACCTATCGCGGTACGGCCCCTTTTTCAGGGCCACGGACACCCCCCTGTACAGGCTTGCTTCCACTGTCGTGGGGATGGTCATCGGCGTGTGGTGGGGCCTGCGCTGGCCGCGGCGGCTGACGGTGCTCGCGATCGCCGTCGAAGCCCCGAACGCCGTGATCCATGTCCCCTGGGTGGCCCGGGCCGTGCAGCGGCGCAGGCCGAGGATCGCCGCCGGGTGGGCCCTGGTCGCAGCCGGATCGGTAGCCCGGCTGCCGGCAGCAGCGGCTGAACCGCTCCGGTAACAGCAGGCCCGCAGCGGCCCCCGCGACAACAGAACACCGGGAAACCGCGCGGCACCTGCCTACGAACCCTTCATGAGCCCCCGGCCGCGTAGTCCGGCGTACGTTGCGCACTAAATGAGCCAACTCGGGTTAGAGGCTAGCTCTCCCAGCGAGAGAACAGGGTCATCCTTCAGGGTCTCTTCGGCATCGGCAACCGACAAAACGAACTTGCATTTACTCTCGAATTGATTTGCTAGATATAGCGCTTGCGGCCAGGAGAATCTCGTCGATGAGATCAGGCTCCGGTGCTGGCCGATAGCCTACAGACGTGTCCATTCAGGGGTGGGTGGTGAGCTGCGGTTTCGGGTCCGGGTTCAGCGGGCTGGCAGGGGTAGCCAGGGGTCGCCGGCAAGAGCCCGGGTGATGGCGTCGAGGGCGGTCAGGCCATGGTTTGCCGCCGAGTCGAGGTAGCTGCGAATGCGGCACCAGCGGGCGAGGGTTCTGGGAGTGTGCCAGTACCCGGAGACGGCCTGGTGCCGCTTGGCGGCTTTGACTGCCTGCTCGGAGCAGTTGTTCGTCCAGTCGACGGCGAACTGCGTGGTGAACAGCCACATCTGCTCCTTGTAGTCACGCAGCCAGCAGCCGAGCGCGTAGCCGGGATGGTTCCCCTCGTGCCAGTCCCGCAGCCGGTTGTGCGTGATCCCGAAGGCGACGGCCTCGTCGTAGCGCTCCCGCAGCTTCGCCAGCAGCTGCTCATCCAGCGCCGGGTCGCCCCTGGCCAGCGCGTCGTCAACGGCCTGGTGCGCCTCGCGGAGGATCTCGATGACATCAGCGGCCCAGGATTGCAGGCTGCCTGGTCCCACCTTGGTGACGGCGCGGCAGCGGCGGATGACGTGCTGGCAGCATTGCTGCACCCCGGCTAGCCGCGGCAGCAGCTGCTGGTAAGCGGAGTACCCGTCGCTGATCAGGAACCCGGCGAAGAACGACAGGACGGCGGTGATCGCGGCGGCCTGCCGGGACCCCAGCGCCCGCAGCCAGGTCAGCCCGGCGTGCGGGGTGCGCACGACCAGCACGTGCGGCGCGCCCGCGTCCTCATCGGCCAGCCCGGCGTGCGGATCCAGGAGATTGACGGGGGTCTCGTCGGCGGCCAGCACCGGCTCGGCTCCCAGGGCGGCCTGCATCACCTCATCGAACCCGGCGCCCTCCAGCCGGGACGACAGCCGCTCGCTGGCGCCGTCGACGAACCCCGCCGAGACCGGCACGCCCAGCAGCATGCCGATCAGGTTCGCGGTCCGCTCCGCGGGCACGTTGCCGTAGGAGGACAGCAGCACCGCCGCGGTGTTGATGCCCGGGCCGTAGGAGACGCTGCCCGGGTGCGCCCACGGCGGCGCCTGCGCGGCATTGACCTTCCCGCAGCATCGGCAGGTCAGCAGCGGCAGCAGGTACTCCGTGAGGAACGTCGTGATCTTCACGCCCCGGACCTGCGACCACCACGTCCCCGTCCGCCACGCCGGGTCCAGGCCGGTCCCGCACCGCGAGCGCTCCGCCGGCGGCGGCGCTTCCTCCCGCTCGTCCGGGTCCGGGTCCCGCGACAGCCCCGCCCCGGGATGCCCCGGCTGCCCGCCGCGCTTGCGGTCCGCGCGCCGCTCCCGTTCCGAGGACGGGCGGGCCTTCCGGTCAGCCTTGCGCCGCTCACGCGCCCCCGACCGGATCCCTCGACGGCGGCGTCCCCGACGTCGTGCTGTCCGGCCCCAGCCGGCGCTCCAGCTCCGCGACCCTCAGCTCCAGCCGCCGGTACCGCTCCAGCTGAGCCTCCAGCTCAGCCCGCAGCATCGCGTTCTCGGCGTCCCTGGCCCCGATCACCGCCCGCAGCCGGGCTGCCAGCTCACGCTGATCCCCGCTGCCGGCAGGCACATCAGGCTCATCGGACACAAACCCCGAGCATGCTCAACCTCAACCAAAGGTTCAAGCATCCCGCGCCCCGTGTCGCATCAGGCGCTCAACCCGGGCAGATCACTGCGCACGCCGGTCCTATGCCAAGCTGACGCCATGGGCACCATGCAGCGGATAGCACCCATCTTCGCCGTCCATGACCTCGATGCTGCGATGAGGCACTACCAGCGACTCGGCTTCACCGTCCGCACGTATGCAGGAGGCGGCTACGGCTTCGCCACCCGCGACGGCATTGAGATCCACCTCGGAGTCGTGCCCGGCGACGACCGCCGCACCAGCTCGGCGTACCTCTTCGTCGACAACGCCGACGACCTGGCAGCGGCGTGGCGCTCCGCAGGCGTCGAGGTTCACTCACCGCAGAACACCGAATGGGGCCAGCACGAAGGCGCTGTTGCCGACCCCGACGGCAACGTCATTCGCTTTGGCTCGCCCATAGGGAAGGCAGCCCAGGGCTGAGCCCGCAACGGCACTGGACCCGGCGGGGTGGCCGGAGGGGGACCCGGCATTATTCCTGACCGCAGGGCCAACGCGAACCGGCAAGTTCGACGCCGGGTACCCAGCCTTCCACCGCCGAACCTATCCAGTAACAACTCAAGAACCCCTCAATGGACACCTACAGGCCGATCCATCTACCTCGACTCCTGGCATTGGTATCTACTACCTAGCGGCTCGACCGCTGCTAGCACATACAGGCCGGACGTGATAATGCTCAGGAGATTTCCCGTATGGAACTGCCGCGCATCGTAACGACGATTTCGTCGATCATTTCATTACCGCGATATGCGCGAACAGCTGATATAGGCACCTTGATCTTACTCAGGAGATGGAGCATTAGCGGCGCGGGGTCTTCCTCGGGGTGAGTAACTTCTGATTCATACTCCTGACCGAACATCACGTAACAGATTCGGAGACCGGTCTCGCGTGTTACTCCAGCCGAGATGACTGTCGCATTCGCAAATCCACCTTTACGGGGATCAACCGCATCCTCATCATCGTCCGGCCAAGCTTCCACAGGATTGCCTGTGCGGGTATACATATCCTTGATAGCGTCCCGCAAAGTCGTTATAGCGGTCGCTGCTTCCGTCGCTGGAGCAAAAAGCCGGATCTGCGGGACCCAGGATGGACGTATCCCTTCCTCAAATCGTAGACGGCGAGTACCCTCTGCCATAGACCCGAACCCCAGTCAGGCCGAGGAAACCCCTTTGCCATCCAAGGCATTATTTAGGTTCTCCTTGAAACGATTGCCGAGCAGCTTGACCTCGCCGTCATACCACACACGTCCCCCGGGTACCGAAACTACGATTACTTACTGGGCGGACGCTCCCTCTAAACACACACTAATCGGGCGGGCTAGATGTCGTCTAGACCTCCGGTGCCTGCGGCGAGGACTTCACTCCGCAGACTCTAAGCCGACGGCTTTACAGACCCTTCCCATCAAGGCCGTGACCAGCGCAAACGCCACTGTCGCCCCTGGATTGCGCATGTATTTAGCACATGACGAGTCTCGGCACCATCGAGTATCTGGACCTACCGCACCGGCCGAACCGTACGTCGCTGGGTTATGAGACATACGACGCGCGTCTTTCTCATCTCCCGCGTGCCCGGTTGGTCTCGCTGACCAGGGCACGGGACCAGTCGATGCTTCCTCTGCCTCGCTGCGTCTCCCCTGTCCCGCGCTGTCTCGTTAGCAGATCCGTTAGCAGAACAGCGTCCGGAGCTTCGGTAAGACGGGCTATGCCGCCACGTGCCATCACTGGCGTTTCGCCGCGGTTGCGGGATGCTTCGAGTAGTCCACTTCGGCTATGCGTTGTCCGGATCGCCCGAGCCGCGTACGGTACGAAAGGCGAGCCTCTGAGAGTGGCGCTGGCCGCCCCGGCCACGTCCCGGCTCCCCGCCCTGACCACCGGTCTGCGCGGGACCGGGACCGCGATCTCCTTTCCGCACGGCTTCGTGACGGCGCTCACCGGAGGAACACCGCGAATGCTATGGACTCCATGAACAAAGACCCGGTCAGCAAATCCCCCCCATCCCGGTCATTCACCTGGGCACGAATCGCTGCCCTGCTGGTGACCATCGTCCTATTAACGGGACTTACCTACCTGCGAGTCTCGTCCAGCCCGGAAACGGTCTC
>JBEKCN010000312.1:0-5423 GCA_050014855.1 Streptosporangiaceae bacterium
CGGATGACCTCGTAGCCGTGCCGGGGCTCCTCGTCGAGCAGGCGGAGCAGGTAGAGCCGGAGCCTGCCATGCCGGAAAACCGGACTCATCGAAAACCTCCGGTGCAGAAACCCTGCCGTTCAGGGCGGGGAGGAGCGCCGGGTACGGCGCGGTACAATTCGGGCGTCCTCAGGACCCGCCGCAGGGGGCCACAGGGGACAGCGCCCAGCGGGATGACGCGGCCCAGTACGGCGGATCCGGGGCCGGCCGAGCCCAGGCCGGGCCGGCGGATGCGGGAAAACGGGGCCAGGACCCGTGGGCGGCGGCCACCGATCCGGCGCCCACCGGCAGCGGCGGGACGCAGGATAACGCGCAGACGAAGGGCGAGACTCGATGAGTCCGGTTTTCCGGCATGGCAGGCTCCGGCTCTACCTGCTCCGCCTGCTCGACGAGGAGCCCCGGCACGGCTACGAGGTCATCCGGATGCTGCGGGACCAGTTCATGGGCGTGTACGCTCCCTCGCCCGGCACGATCTACCCGCGACTGGCCCGGCTGGAAGAGGAAGGCCTGGTCACCCACGATGAGGCGGACGGGCGGAAGGTATACCGGATCACCGACGCGGGACGCCGGGAGCTGCACGAGCGCGAGGACGAGCTGGCCGAGCTGGAGCAGGAACTGTCCGACTCGGTCCGGGACGTGGTCCGTGAGGTCAAGGAAGACGTCCGGGAAACGGTGCGCAACCTGCGTGAGGAGCTGACCTGGGCGGCCCGGAGCGCCCGGCAGCCGGACGAGACGGGCAGCGAGCGCCCGGCCCCGGGAGACCAGCTGGGCGCGCAGGCCGAGGACGTCCGGCAGCGGGCTCGCTGGAGCCGGGAAGAGGCCAAGGAACAGGCGCGGCGGGTCCGGGACGAAGCGCGGGAGAACGCCCGGCGGGCCCGGGGGGGTGCGAAGGGATGGGCGCGGCAGGAACGCGAGCAGGCCCGGGCGCCCGCGCGGGACTGGGAGTGGGCCAGCTGGGCGGGCTGGGCCGACTCGCCTGGGCGCCGGGGACGGCCCGGCCGGCCTGACGCCGCCCCGCTGCGGGACCTGGAGCAGACCGTCAAGGGCTTCGTCCGCGACCTGGGCCGGCTCGCGTGGCAGTCAGGCGCCGCGGCGGGCGAGGACGCGCTCACCGAACTGCGGATCATCCTGGACGAAACGCTGGAGCGCGTCCGCAGCGAGATCTTCGCGGCGGGCGGCCCGCACGGGGACCCCCCCGATGAGACCGGATCCGCACTGGAGGCAGTGGAGGTGGAGGTGGAGGAGCCGGGCGGGCAGGCGCCGGCGGCCGGCGCAGGCTCACCCGGTACGGGCCCGGCGGCTCCGGCGACTGGCGCCCACCCGGAGCCGGGGCCTGAGCCAGGGGCCTTATCTCCGAGCCCCTGATCTTCGGCATGCCCAGCGTCTGCTCTTCCCCGCATCGCCGGCCCCATCCGCGGCGTACGCGCATCGCAGCGCAGGCTGTCTCTCCCAGCCGCTTAGACCGTCTCTCCCAGCCGCTTAGACCGTGAAAACAGCCGCTTAGACCGTGAAAACGATCTTCCCGAACTGCTCGCCCAGGGCCATCGCGGCGAAACCCTCCCGCGCCTCGGTCAGCGGCAGGGTGATGCCGATGAGCGGGCGCACGCCGGTCTGCTCGAGGAACTGCAGCAGCCGGCCGAGCTCACCCCTCGTCCCCATGGTCGACCCGACCACGGATAGCTGGAGGAAGAAGATCCGCTGCAGCTCGGCCGCTGGGGCGTGGCCGCTGGTCGCGCCCGAAATCACGATCCGCCCGCCCGGCTTGAGCGACTTCACCGAGTGCGACCAGGTGGCGTCCCCGACGGTCTCCATGACCACATCGACCCGTTCCGGCAGCCGGGCCCCGGTCTCGAACGCCGCGTCCGCGCCGAGGTCGAGGGCCTGCCGGCGCTTATCCTCGCTTCGGCTGGTCACCCACACCCGGTAGCCGGCCGCGCGGCCCAGCACGATCAGCGCCGTGGCCACCCCGCCGCTGGCCCCCTGGACCAGCACCGTCGACCCCGGCTCGGCCCCGGACTTGACGAAGAGCATCCGGTAGGCGGTCAGGTAGGCGGTGGGCAGGCATGCGGCCTCTTCGAACGACAGCGCCGCCGGCTTGGGCACCAGGTTGCGCCGGGGCACCGCGACCCGTTCCGCGAACGAGCCGTCGTAGCGCTCCGACAGCAGGCTGCGCCGCGGGTCCAGGGTCTCATCGCCGTTCCCGGCGTCCGGGTCGCCGATGACCGAGTGCACCACCACCTCGTTGCCGTCCTCGTCGATCCCGGCCGCGTCGCAGCCCAGCACGATCGGCAGCCGGTCGGGGGAGATCCCCACGCCACGCAGCGTCCAAAGGTCGTGATGGTTCAGCGAGGCGGCCCGCACGCTGACCGTGGTCCAGCCGTCGGGAACCTTGGGCTCGGGCCGCTCCCCCAGCTTCAGGCCGTGCAGCGGATCTTCCTTGTCGATACGGACTGCAGAGACTGCGAACATATGACGAATGTACTGTGTTGGCCCGGGGAGCGACCCCCCGGAACCCCCCGCTGCGCTCCGCGCCCCGCGGTGGTACTTCGCCGACACCCGGCTGGACATTCCCGTCGCCCACGACGATCAGCACGGCACCGTCAGTGCATCCGCAGCTGTCCGGGCACGACGCCCAGCCCTGGCACATGCACTTCACCGAGAGCGGTGCCGTCGCGGACAAATACGCGGCCGGAGCGGCGATGGGCCTCGCGATACGGCTGACCGGGCTGGGCCCCGAGCGGTTCGGCGCCTGCCAGGCACCCCCCCGGCCTGGGCGTCTTCATCGACACCAGCACCAACCGGTCCCGGCGCTACTGCTCCGAGCGCTGCCTGAGCCGGGCCAACGTGACCGCTTTTCAGGCGCGGCAGCGCGGGCCTTCCGCCGGGACCGAAACCGAACAGTCCGCCGGGGGCTAGGGATCCCCTGTGGCCGGTTCCGGCCGCGACATCTTTGAAATGCACCGGACATCGGTCTGTAATGGCGGATGGGTACTCCCTTACAGGCAGACCCAACGAGGTGGCGGCCGGGCCGGAGGACACGGAGCGTCAATGGGGGGTATAAGTCTGTGACGTGCGTTACCGAAACGACGCCGCGTGAACACTTCTCAGGTCACGGCCGTATCTCTACGATGTTCTCACTCACTGCATACATATCGCTCACCTGCCTAACGCGACGATCCGACACGCGGGTGGCGGCCCTGCGGGGCACGACCGGAAAAGGGATCGAGCATGGCTAGTAACACCGAATCTGTGGGAGCCGAGGCAGCCACTCCCACTGATGTGGGCCTGAAACGGGAAATGGGTTTCATCGGCGCCACCTGGGCGTCCGAAACCTCGATCATCGGATCCGGGTGGCTCTTCGGCGCGTTCCTCGCCGCTCAGGCCGCCGGCACCGCCGCCCTGCTGGGCTGGATCATCGCCGGCGTCATCGTCATCATCCTCGCGCTCGTGCACGCCGAGCTCGGCGGGATGTACCCGGTGTCCGGCGGGACCGCGCGGTTCCCGCACTTCGCCTTCGGCAGTATCGCGGGCATCTCGTTCGGCTTCTTCTCCTGGCTGCAGGCGGTCACGGTCGCGCCGATCGAGTGCTTCGCGGTCATGCAGTACGGCTCGTACTACTGGCACGGCCTGTACAACGCGAACACGAGCAACGTCACCGGGCTAGGCTTCGCGATGACGGTCGTCCTGCTGGCGGTGTTCACGGCGATCAACTTCCTGGCCATGCGCCTGTTCTCCAAGGTCAACGCGGGCATCACGTGGTGGAAGGTCGCCGTCCCGGTGCTCACCATCATCGTCCTGCTGTTCAAGTTCAAGGCCAGCAACCTGGGCGCGGGCGGCGGCTTCATGCCGTACGGGATCAAGGCCCTGTTCGCCGCCATCCCCTCGGCGGGCATCGTGTTCGCCTACCTCGGCTTCGAGCAGGCCGACCAGCTCGCGGGTGAGATCAAGAACCCGCAGCGGAACCTGCCGCTGGCCATCCTCACCGCCACCGGCATCGGCATCGCCATCTACGTCCTGCTGCAGTTCGTGTTCATCGGCGCGATCCCGCACGACCTGATCAGCGGGCCGAAGGGCTGGGCGGGCATCCCGTCCACCAGCCCCGTCGCCGTCGGGCCGTTCGCCGGCCTGGCGGGCCTCGTCGGGCTGAGCTGGCTGGCTGTCCTGCTGCGGCTCG
Organism: Streptosporangiaceae bacterium; assembly: GCA_050014855.1. Taxonomy (GTDB): domain Bacteria; phylum Actinomycetota; class Actinomycetes; order Streptosporangiales; family Streptosporangiaceae; genus Bog-532. The sequence goes on from JBEKCN010000312.1 coordinate 4,214, forward strand.
ACGCCTTCATCTCCCCCTTCGGCACCGGGCTGATGTACCAGACGTCGACCTCGCGCATCGGCTACGGCCTGGCCCGTAACCGCTACTTCCCGCCGATCTTCCAGTGGACCGACAGCAACGGCATACCGTGGTTCAGCCTGCTCTTCGCATTCGCAGCCGGCCTGCTGTTCCTGCTGCCGTTCCCGAGCTGGCACTCGCTGGTCGGCCTGGTCACCTCGGCGAGCGTGCTGATGTACGCGGGGGCGCCGCTGTCGCTGGGCGCCTTCCGCGGGCAGGTCCCTGAGGCGCAGCGGCCGTACCGGATGCCGGCGGCCGTGGTCCTCTCGCCGCTGGCGTTCTTCCTGGCCAACATGCTCATCTACTGGTCGGGCTTCGAGGTGATCTGGAAGCTCGGCATCTGCGTCGTGATCGGCTACGTGCTGATCGGCATCTCCATGGCGTTCGACCCGCAGCGGCCGCCACTGGACTGGAAGTCCGCCACCTGGCTGCCGTTCTACCTGCTCGGCATGGGCGTCATCTCCTGGCAGGGCCAGTTCAGCGGCGCGGCCTCCACGCCTCCGCCGAAGCCGCCCACCAACACCGGCAACATCCCGTTCTGGTGGGACATCCTGGTCGTCTTCGGCTTCAGCATGATCATCTACTTCTGGGCGCAGCGGGTGCGGCTGTCCCGGAACGAGATGCTCGGCCTGGTCAACCGGCAGGCCGGGACGGCCCCGGACCCGCGGGCCCACTAGCCGCCTGGTGACGAAGGCCCCGCCCTGACATCAGGGCGGGGCCTTCGTCTGCGCTGGGCCTTCGTCTGCGCTGGGCCTTCGTCTGCGCTGGGCCTTCGTCTGCGCTAGGCCTTGTTCTGCGCTGGGCCGCGACAGGCCGGACCGCCCGGCCGCGGGGAGCCAGGAGCATACGGGGCCGTTGCGCATGATGACCGGCGGCGTCAGCGGCGGGCCGGGGGCAGTGGCCAGTAGCGCAGCAGGACCCGGCCTTCGATCAGCGCGTCCGGGACCGCACCGAACCGCGCGCTGTCCACGGCCCCGGCGGCCGGGTTCGCCGACTCCAGCCACCAGCCGCCGGGCTCCCGGCGGGCCGCGCGCTTCACGATCAGCATCGCCGGGCGCCCGGGGTGCCGGGCCAGCACGATCTGGCCCGGCCGGACCCGCCGCGTCCGGCGGACGAGCAGCCAGTCACCTGGGCACAGGACGGGCTCCATGGA
>JBEKCN010000313.1:0-5403 GCA_050014855.1 Streptosporangiaceae bacterium
AGCGGGCCGCCGGCACCGGCGTCGCGGCGGCCACGAACTTCGGTGGCGGGCCGTCCGCGGTCCCTGCCGCGCCGGTCAAGCCGCGCGGGAGCGGGCAGCTGATTCTCTTCGCCGTCCTGGCCGCGGGCGCGCTCGCCCTCCTCGCGGCGGCGATCAGCCGCCTCGCCACGGCGAGCCGGATGCGGCGCCAGCCCTCCTCCAGTGCCACGATCCCGTTCGCCACCTATGCCGCGCGGGACCGTGACTAGGCGCCCCCAGCCCCTCGATGACTTCGCCAGCGACGTGCTCGACACGGTCGAGGCGATCCCGCCCGGCTGCGTGATGTCCTACGGCGACATCGCCGAGTACCTGGGCCGCGGCGGTCCCCGGCAGGTCGGCCGGGTCCTGGCCACCAGTGGCGGCGCGGTCCCCTGGTGGCGGGTGATCCACGCCGACGGCTCGCTGCTGGCCGGACATGAGCGCACGGCCCTGGGGCACTACCGCGCCGAAGGGACCCCGCTGCGCGCCTGCGCCGACGGCACGTCGTACCGCGTGGACATGCGTCACGCCCGCTGGCCCGGCCCGCTGTCTTCACCCGGCCCGCTGTCTTCACCCGGCCCGCTGTCTTTACCCGGCCCGCTGTCAAAACTCTAGGCGGAATGTCGGTGCCCTCTGCTGGAATGCCGTTGAGATGGAAAGCACCTCGCCTTCGGGACCCGCCCCCTACCGGCTCGTCCGCCGCCCCGCCGCGGCCACCGCACCGCCCAGCCTCGACGCCGCGCAGCAGCGGGTGGTCCGGCATTCCGGCGGCCCGCTGCTGGTGCTGGCCGGCCCGGGCACCGGCAAGACCGCCACCATCGTCGAGACGGTGGCGCACCGGATCGAGCACCGTGGCCTCGACCCGTCCCGCGTGCTGGTGCTCACGTTCAGCCGCAAGGCGGCCGGCGAACTGCGCGAGCGGATCGCGGCCCGGCTGCACCGCACGATCAGGGAGCCGCTCGCGCTCACCTTCCACAGCTACGCCTACGCCCTGGTCCGCCGCGAGTTCGCCCTGCTGGGCGAGGAGCCGCCCCGGCTGCTGTCCGGGCCCGAGCAGCTCCTGGAGGTCCGCCGGCTGCTACGCGGCGAGCTCGCCGACGGGGCGGCCCACTGGCCCGAAGCGCTGCGCCCGGCCCTGGCCACCCGCGGATTCGCCGAGGAGCTGCGCGACTTCCTGCTGCGCGCCGCCGAACGAGGGCTGGACGGCCGCCGGGTCGCCGCGCTCGGCCGCCAGCGCCGCCGCGAGGACTGGATGGCGGCCGGGCGCTTCCTCGACCGGTACGCGGCCCGCTTCGACCTGGCCCCGGTGGCCGCCTACGACTACGCGGAGATCGTCCGGATCGCCGCCGCCCTGCTGAGCCGGACGGCGACCCGGCAGCGTGAGCGGCAGGCCTACGACGTCGTGCTGGTCGACGAGTACCAGGACAGCGACCCGGCGCAGGAGTCGCTGCTGCAGGCGCTGGCCGGGGACGGCCGCGAGCTGATCGCGGTCGGGGATCCCGACCAGTCGATCTACGCGTTCCGCGGCGCCGATGTGCGCGCCATCACCGACTTCCCGTACCGGTTCCGCGCCGCCGACGGCTGCCCGGCGCCGGTCGTCGCGCTCGGCACCAACCGCCGCAGCGGCCCGGTCCTCATCGCTGCCTCCCGCCGGATCGCCCAGCGCCTGCCCGCCGCCACCGCGGGCCACGCCGGCCAGGCCGGCCACCGGGACCTGGCGGCCCGGCCCGGCGCCGCGCCGGGTGCGGTCAAGGTCATCGTCGCGGAGAGCGCCAGCCAGGAGGCCGCGGTCATCGCCGACACGCTCCGCCGTGCGCACCTGTCCGGCGGGGTCCCGTGGTCGTCGATGGCGATCCTGGTTCGCTCGGCCACCCGCCAGGTCCCGCTGCTGCGGCGGGCCCTGACCGCTTCCGGCGTCCCGGTGTCGGTGGCCGGGGACGAGCTGCCGCTGCCTGAGGAGCCGGGCACCCGGCCGCTGCTGACCCTGCTGCGCTGCGCGCTGAGCCCGCCGACGCTCGACGAGCAGACCGCCGCGGAGCTGCTCACCGGGCCGCTGGGCGGTACCGACGCGCTGGGCCTGCGCCGCCTGCGCCGCTGGCTGCGTTCGGTCAGCGACGCCGCGGGCTCGCCGGCCAGCAGTGCCGGCGCTGACCCGCTGGCCGCGGCGATCCTGAATCCCGGCGAGCTGACCATGGTGCCACGCCAGGTCGCGGCACCCGCCGCGCAGCTGGGCCGGCTGCTGGCCGCCGCACGGGAGGCGATCGCCGCCGGGCAGAGCGCGGAGGAGACCCTGTGGGCCATCTGGGACGCGTCCGGGCTGGCCCCCCTGTGGCAGGCCGCCAGCGCCGCGGGCGGCGCGGCCGGCGCGGCGGCCGACCGGGACCTGGACGCGGTGCTGGCCCTGTTCGACGCGGCGACCCGGTTCACCGACACGCTGCCGCCCGGCGCGCCAGGCCTGTTCCTGGACAGCCTGGCAGGCCAGGAAATCGCCGGTAACACGCTGGCCGAGCAGGCCACCCGGGACGAGGCCGTCCGCATCCTGACCGCGCACCGGTCCAAGGGCCTGGAGTGGGATCTGGTCGTGGTGGCCGGGGTCCAGGAGGAGACCTGGCCGGACCTGCGGCTGCGCGGATCCCTGCTCGGAGTGGACGAGCTTGCCGACGCAGCGGCCTATCCGGCGGCGGACACCACGGCCGCGGACGCGGCGGCGGCTGCCCTGGCCTCCAAACTGCTGGCCGAGGAGCGCCGGCTCTTCTACGTGGCCGTGACGCGGGCCCGGCAGAGCCTGGTCGTCTCGGCCGTCGGCGGTGACAGTGCCGATAGCCGGCCATCCCGGTTCCTCGCCGAGCTCGCCGCCGGCGACATCGAGGTGGAACGGGCCTGCGAGCCCGGCCACCGCTGGCTGTCCCTGGCCGCGCTCACCGCGGACCTGCGGCGCGCCGTGGCCGACCGGGCCCGCCCGCCCGCCGTCCGCCGCGCGGCCGCCGCCGAGCTGGCCCGGCTGGCCCGGGCCGGGGTCCGCGGCGCCCACCCGGGGCACTGGTACGCGCAGGTGCCCCTGTCGGACGCCGGGCCCATCGCCACCGCCGGTGAGCAGGTCCGGCTGTCCCCCTCCCAGGTCGAGGCCTTCACCCGGTGCGGGCTGCGCTGGCTGCTCGAATCGGCCGCCGGGGCCGGCCGGTCCGACGTGCTGCGGCACCTCGGTACCGTGATCCACGCGGCGGCCGTGCTGGTTGCCGCCGGCGCCTCCGACACCGAGATCAGCAGCCGCATCGATGACATCTGGCCCCACCTGGACTTCGGCAGCGTCTGGTACAGCGTCAAGCAGCGCGAGCAGGCCGAGAAGATGGTGCGCAAGTTCCTGGCCTGGCACGCCGCCAACCCGCGGGAGCTCGTCGCCGTCGAGCAGGCGCTGCAGGTCCAGATCGGGCCGGTGCAGATCACCGGGCGGGTCGACCGGCTGGAGCGGGATGACCAGAGCCGGGCGGTGGTCGTCGACCTCAAGACCGGCGGCAGCGCGCCCCGCGAGGATGACCTCGGCCGGCATCCGCAGCTCGGCGTGTACCAGCTCGCGGTGCTGCTCGGCGCGTTCGAGCGGTTCGGGCTCACCGAGCCGGGCGGTGCCGAGCTCGTCCAGGTTGGCCGCGCGTCGCTCACCGCGCGGGCCCGGATCCAGCCCCAGCGGGCGCTCGGTGACGACGACGATCCGGCCTGGGCCAAGGACCTGGTCGAGACCGTGGCGGCCGGCATGGCCGGCCCGGTCTTCGAGGCCCGGGTCAACCCCGGCTGCCGGACCTGCCCGGTGGCATCCTGCTGCCCGGTCAACGACAGCGGGACGCAGGTCCAGCCGTGACCAGCCGGTTCAGCCCAGAGGACGTGGCGCGCCTGCTGGGCTTGCCGGAGCCGACTCCCGAGCAGGCCACGGTCATCGCCGCCCCGGCCCAGCCGATGGCGGTGATCGCCGGTGCCGGCTCGGGCAAGAGCGAGACCATGGCGGCCCGGCTGGTGTGGCTGGTGGCCAACGGGCTGGTCCGGCCCGATCGCGTAATGGGCCTGACCTTCACCCGCAAGGCCGCCGCCGAGCTCGCGGACCGGGTCCGGGCCCGCCTGGACCGGCTCCGGCGGTCAGGTCTGGCCGGCGACCAGCAGACGGACGGCGATCCGGTTATCAGCACCTACCATGCCTACGCGGGGCGGCTGGTCGGCGATCATGCGCTGCGGGAGGGCCTGGAGCCGTCCATGCGGCTGATCACCCCGGCCGAGTCCTGGCAGCTGGCGGCCCGCATCGTCGCCGCCTACGACGGCCCGATGGGCGACGTCGGCTGGGGGCCGCCGACGGTGACCGCTGCCGTGCTCGCGCTGGCCGGCGAGCTGAGCGAGCACCTGCGCGAGCCGGCCGACGTGCGGGCGGTCGGGGAATGGCTAGAGGCCCGCCGCGCGGCCCTCGGCGGCAGGCTGCCGGCCTACGTGCGGAAGATGCAGGAGAGTCAGCGGGCCCGGGAGCAGCTGCTGCCGCTGGCGGCCCGGTACGCCGCGGCGAAGGCCGCCCGCGAGGTGCTCGACCACGGCGATCAGATGGCGCTGGCCGCCCGGATCGCGTCCCGCCATCCGCAGGTGGGCCTGGCCGAGCGGGGCCGCTACCAGGTTGTCCTGCTGGACGAGTACCAGGACACCAGCCACGCGCAGCTGGTCCTGCTGCGGGCGCTGTTCGGCGGCGGCCATCCCGTCACGGCCGTCGGCGACCCGTGCCAGTCCATCTACGGCTGGCGCGGCGCCAGCGCGGGGAACCTGCGCCGCTTCGCCCAGGACTTCCCGGTGCTGCCGCGGCCGCCCCGGCCCGGTGCCGCGGGCCATCCCGCGCCGGTGCGGCTGCTGTCGACGAGCTTCCGTAACGCCGGGCGGGTGCTGGACACCGCAGCCGCGCTGCAGGAGCAGCTCCGGGCCGAGGCGCCGGACGTGCCGCGCCTGGTGCCCGCGCCGGACCGGGCCGGACGCGGCGAGGTGGCCTGCGCCCTGCTCGACACGATCGCCGGCGAAGCCACCTGGGCCGCCGCGCAGATCGCCGGGCTGCTGGCCCTGCCGCCGGGCACCGCACCCGACGGCGCGCCCTGGCCGGACGGCAGCCGCGGCCCGGTCCGGCCGTCCGACATCGCCATACTGTGCCGCAAACGGTCCCAGTTCCCCGCGCTGCGCCGGGCGCTCGAGGCCCGTGGTATCCCCGTCGAAGTGGTGGGGCTCGGCGGCCTGCTGACGGTGCCCGAGGTACAGGACGTGGTGGCGACGCTCCGCGTGCTGAACGATGCGGCCGCCTCCGACGCGCTCGTCCGGCTGCTCACCGGGCCGCGCTGGCGGATCAGCCCGCGGGACCTGGTGGCGCTGGGCCGT
>JBEKCN010000314.1:0-5402 GCA_050014855.1 Streptosporangiaceae bacterium
GCGACGACCATCAGCTCCGGCCGTTATGCGGTCGAGATGGAAGAAAGCACTGCTGGAGAAAGGGAAACAGATGAGCACTCTGCTACGCAGGGACCCCAGGACCGTGGTCCCAGACCTGATTGACTGGTTCGAGGAGCCCTTCATGACGCTTCGCCCCTACCTGGCCCAGCCGATCAGGGTCGAGGACTACGTCACCGGCGACCACTACACGGTCCGCGCGGAACTGGCCGGGGTTGACCCGGAGAAGGACGTCGAGGTCACGGTCGGCTCCGGCTACCTCACGATCCACGCGGAGCGGTACGACCAGGCCGAGGGCAAGCACCGGTCGGAGTTCCGGTACGGCTCGTTCACCCGCAGCCTGCCGCTGCCTCCCCACGTCAACGAGGACGACGTTACGGCGAGCTACGAGCATGGCATCCTCACGGTCTCCGTCGGCCTTCAGGCCGAGAAGAAGGGGTCCGTCAAGAAGATCGAGGTCAAGAGCGCCAAGTAGGACCCTAGCGCCGGCTCCGATGCCCAGCGACCGCCATGGGAAGGGACCAAAGCCACTAGCCAGCGAAAAGCCGCGAACGTACGACGAATTACATACAGCACATGCCGCGGACCGGCGAAGGCCCGACCGGCCGAGCACCACGGCCCGCACATTAACAGATAAGAGGAGAGACCCGATGTCAGACAGAATCGCGATCGTGACCGGAGCAGCCCGCGGCATAGGCGCGGGCACGGCGATCAGGCTGGCCGCCGACGGTATGGCCGTGGCCGTCCTGGACCTCAACGAGGCCGATTGCGCCGCAACGGTGAAGGAGATCGAGAACAGCGGCGGGCGCGCGCTCGCGGTCGGCGCCGACGTCAGCAAGACCGATCAGGCGAACGCCGCGGTCGAGCGGGTGGCCGCCGAACTCGGCGCGCCCACGGTGCTGGTCAACAACGCCGGGATAACCCGCGACGCGATGCTGTTCAAGATGACCGACGAGCAATGGGACTCGGTGATCGCCGTCAACCTGCGCGGCCCGTTCCTGATGACCAGGGCGATCCAGAAGTACATGACCGAGCAGAAATGGGGACGGATCGTCAACATCTCGTCGTCGTCGGGGCTCGGCAACCGCGGGCAGGCCAACTACTCCGCCACCAAGGCAGGCATTGAGGGCTTCACCAAGACGCTCGCCAAGGAACTGGGCAAGTTCGGGATCACCGCGAACGCGGTCGCCCCGCACTTCATCGCCACCGACATGACCGCGAACATGGCCACCAGCCTGAAGATGTCGTTCGAGGACCTCGTGGCGACCTACTCGAAGCAGATACCGGTCGGACGGGTCGGCCAGCCGGCCGACGTGGCGGCCGCTGTCTCCTTCCTCGTCGGCGAGGACGCGGGCTTCGTCTCCGGCCAGGTCATCTACGTGGCCGGCGGCCCGCTCAACTGACCGGGCTAGAGTCGAGGGCCCGATGACCTGTACGTTGCATGTGGCCTGGGATGGCCGGCTCGCGGGTTATGACTTCGGGGCCGGTCATCCGATGGCGCCCGCCCGGGTAGAGCTGACCATGGAACTCGCCCGCGCGTTTGGCGTGCTGTCGGCGCCCGGGGTGACGGTCGCGTGCCCGGCGCCCGCGTCGATGCCGGACCTGGCCACAGTGCACCTGCAGCGCTACATCGATATGGTGCAGCGCGCCGGTACGCCCATCCCCGGTACGCCCTTCCCCGCGGCGGCCGAATCCTCGGCCGTGTTCGGCCTGGGCACCGCGGACAATCCGGTGTTCACCGGCATGCATGAGGCGTCCGCGCTGGTCGCCGGGGCCACTCTCGCGGCGGCCCAGGCCGTGTGGACTGGTACGGCGCGGCACGGCGCGAGCATCGCTGGCGGCCTGCACCACGCCATGCGCGCCAGCGCCAGCGGGTTCTGCGTGTACAACGATCCCGCTATCGCCATCAACTGGCTGCTCCAGGCGGGGGCCAGCCGGGTCGCCTACGTCGACGTCGATGTGCACCACGGCGACGGGGTGCAGGCCGCCTTCTACGACGATCCGCGGGTGCTGACGATCAGCCTGCACGAGGACCCGGCGACGCTGTGGCCCGGCACCGGGTGGCCGTCCGAGACCGGCGGCCCGCAGGCGCCGGGATCCGCGGTGAACGTGGCGCTTCCGACCGGGACCGGTGATGCGGGGTGGCTGCGGGCCTTCGACGCCGTGGTGCCCCCGCTGCTGCGTGCGTTTCAGCCGGAGATCCTGGTCAGCCAGCATGGCTGTGACACACACTGGCTCGACCCGCTGGCCAACCTGCGGCTGACAATCGACGCGCAGCGCGTGGCCCACGCCGCGATCCACCGGCTCGCCCATGAGGTGGCCGGCGGTCGCTGGCTGCTAATGGGTGGTGGCGGCTATGAAATGCTTCAGGTTGTGCCACGGACCTGGACGCATCTGCTGGCCGAGGCGGCCGGGTGCCCGATCGACCCAGGCGCGCGCATCCCGCCGAGCTGGCGCGATTACGCCCTCCACCGCACCGGGCAGGAAGCACCGGAGAGCATGACGGACGGCAGCGAGCCGGCGTTCGCCCGGTTCGAATCGGGCTACAACCCGGGCGATGCCGTCGACCGGGCTATCTTTGCCACCCGGTCGGCCGTCTTTCCTGAGCACGGCCTCCTGCCCTAGCCGTAGCGGCGGCCCTGCTGATCAGGCTGCCCGCTGATCAAGCCACCAGCCGATCAACTCGCTGATCAAGCCACCAGCCGATCAAGCTGCCAGCCGCGATCAGGCTGCCCGCTGATCAAGCCACCAGCCGAAACCACGAGAGCGCCCCGGCGGGCTGCCCGCCGGGGCGCTCTCGGCTGTCGTGCCGCCTGTGCTACAGGCGCTCGAAGATCGTCGCGATACCCTGCCCGCCGCCGATGCACATCGTCACCAGGCCGTACCGGCCCCCGGTGCGCTTCAGCTCGTACAGTGCCTTGACGGTCAGGATGGCGCCCGTGGCGGCGACCGGGTGCCCCAGCGAGATGCCGCTGCCGTTGGGGTTGGTGCGGTCCTCGGGCAGGCCGAGCTCGCGGAGGACGGCGAGGGCCTGGGCCGCGAAGGCCTCGTTCACCTCGAACACGTCGATCTCGTCGAGTTTCAGGCCGGTCTTCTCCAGCACCATCTTGACGGCCGGCACCGGGCCGATGCCCATGATCCTGGGCTCGACGCCCGCGACGCTGGAGCCGACCAGGCGGCCCAGCGGCTGCAGGCCGTGGCTGCTCGCGTACGCGCTGCTGGCCAGCACGACGGCGGCCGCCGCGTCGTTCATCCCCGAGGCGTTCCCGGCGGTGACCGTGCCGTCCTTTGCGAACGCCGGGCGCAGCCGGGCCATGGACTCCAGGCTGACGTCCTCCCGGAAGTGCTCGTCGGTCCTGAACTCGACGGTATTCTTCTTGACCTTGACCTCGATGGGCGTTATCTGCTCGTCGAAGTAGTGCGCCGCCGTCGCGGCCGCGGCCCGGCGGTGGCTCTCGACCGCCAGCGCGTCCTGATCCTCGCGGGAGATGCTAAAGTCCTCGGCCACGTTCTCCGCCGTCACGCCCATGTGGCAGGCAGCGAACGGGTCGGACAGCCCGCCGACCACCGCGTCGATGACCTTGCCGTCGCCCATCCGCTGGCCCCAGCGCATGCCCGGCAGCCAGTACTGGCCCCGGCTCATCGACTCGGCCCCGCCGGCCACCGCGACCTCGGCGTCACCCAGCGTGATGTATTGGGAGGCTGAGACGATGGCCTGCATCCCGCTGCCGCAGAGCCGGTTGACGGTCAAGGCCGGCGTAGTCACCGGCAGGCCGCCGTTGACGGCCGCGACCCGGCTCAGGTACATGTCCCTGACCTCGGTGTGAATCACGTTGCCGAAGACCGCGTGACCGACGTCCTCCGGATCGACCGCGGCCCGGCTCACCGCCTCGCGGACCACCGTCGCGGCCAGGTCGCACGGCGGGATGTCCTTGAGGCTGCCGCCGTACCGGCCGATGGCCGTCCGGGTGCCGGACAGTACTACAACATCGTTTAGTTCCGTCATCTCGTTCCCCTTACTCTTCCAGGCCACCGCTGACTGCCCGGGCCTGCCCGCCCGCGGGCAGGCCAGCCCGCAGCCGACACGCACACTACGTGGGTTCAGTCCCGATGCTGTGCCGGGTTACCGCTCCTGGCAAGAGGACCAACGTCCCGGGATGCCAATCGTCCGACCCCGCCGGGCCTTCCGGCCGGTTAGCCCTGAAGGGTCGGGACCTTTGCCCCTACGCGGAATGGCGCCCGCCAAATTAATTTGGCAATGTTTGTGAACAATGCAAATACCGGATTAATTTCCCGGTGGCGTGCGCCTAATAAATGTTAGATGGATAATGCCCGGCCGGCCGGGTCGGCGATCTTGGGAGGTGCCCATACATGGACTTCGAGCTTACTGACGAGCAGGAACTGATCCGTAACACGGTGCGAGAGTTCGCCGAAGCCGAGCTGGCGCCGGTGGCCGGTGAAGTCGACCGAAACCACCGTTTTCCCGCGGAGGCCATCCCGAAAATGGCGGGACTGGGGCTCATGGGAATGCCCTGGCCGGAGAAGGTAGGCGGCGCCGGGGCCGACTTCGTGAGCTACCTCATCGCGCTGGAGGAAGTGGCCCGGGCGTGCGCGACCACCAGCGTCATCATGACCGCGCACACCACGCTGGCCACCTCGCCGATCGTCAAGTTCGGGACCGAGGCCCAGAAGGACAAGTACCTCTTTGATATGGCTTCCGGGCGCCGCCTGGGCGCTTTCGCCCTGACCGAGCCCGCCGCCGGGACCGACGCGGCGGCCGGCACCTGCACGGCTATCCTCAAGGGCGACTCCTACGTGCTCAACGGGTCCAAGATCTTCATCTCCAACGCCCCTTACGCCGAGATCTACATCGTCTTCGCGAAGACCGACCCGGACGCGCCGGGCACCCGCGGGATGAGCGCCTTCATCGTGGAACGGGACACCCCCGGGTTCACCGTCGGCGAGGCCGAGCACAAACTGGGCATCCGCGGTTCCAGCACGCCGCCGCTCTACTTCGCCGACTGCCACATCCCCAAGGACGCGCTGCTGGGCGGGGAAGGCAACGGCTTCAAGATCGCCATGCAGACCCTGGACGGCGGCCGGATCGGTATCGGCGCGCAGGCCCTGGGTATCGCCCAGGCGGCACTCGACGCATCCATCGCGTACGCGAAGGAGCGGGTGCAGTTCGGCAAGCCGATCGCCAGCCTGGAGGCCATCCAGTGGATGATCGCCGACATGGCCACCGAGATCGACGCGGCCCGGCTGCTGGTCTACCGGGCCGGCTCCTGCATCGACCACGGCCTTCCCTACTCCACCGAAGGGGCGATGGCCAAGCTGTTCGCCTCGGAGACGGCCACCCGGGTCGCGGGCAAGGCCATCCAGAT
>JBEKCN010000315.1:0-5397 GCA_050014855.1 Streptosporangiaceae bacterium
AGTGGTCCGGCCGGACGGCACCCTCTTCGCCCACGGCCAGGGGGTCGCCGCGACCGATGACGGCGAGATGGCCCCCTGGCAGGGAGAGGGCGCTGGCCGCTTCACCGGCCACGGCACGGCGTCGTCCTGGCGCGGGGCCATCTACTTCCAGACCACCGCGGAGAAGCTGGCGCAGCTTAACGGCATCGCCGTGGTATTTGAACTCGAAATAGGCGAAGACGGCAAGACCGCCTCTAAGTTCTACGAGTGGACGTAGGCATGCCCGCTGAACGCTGCTGGACGGGCCCTGTCCGACTTGGCGGTGAAGATCGTGGAGAATCGCGCGCAAGCCGTGTGATAGCCAACGGCTAGCCCGGCGGGGCCCGTCACGGGGGACGTAGGACCTAGACGTGCCCTGGTGCAGCCAGTCACGGTAAGGAAGATCAACTCAGCCGCTTAGCGTGACTGGCTGTTCCGTTGTTCGTCGAGGATCAGCCCGCCGCCCAGACCGAGTGGAACCGCTTGGTCACCCGCCAGCCGCCCGCCGCGGCCCGTTACCGCCAATGAGCGTTCCATTGTTCCCCGCAGGCCACGGACCTGGCCGGCCATGCGGGCACGTGATCCGCGGGCCGGTACCCGCTAGCGAGGAGATAGGCCGTGACAACAGAGATCCTGCAGCAGCGGGAGGACACCGGGCATGCGGCCGGGGGCGACGAGGGCTGGACCCTGTGCGGCCTGCTGGCTTCCACCGTCCAGCGCCGGGGCGGCGAGCCCGCGTACTCCGACCGCGACGACGGCGGACCATGGCAGACCATCACCTGGGAGCAGACCCGCCAGCAGGCGCTCGAGCTCGCCGCCGGGCTGATCGGCCTCGGCCTGCAACCGGGTGAGCGGGTCGCGCTGATGCTGCCGAACCGGGTCGAGCACGTGCTCGCCGACCTCGGGGTGGTGCATGCCGGGGGAGTGCCGGTGACGTTCTACCCGACCCTGGCCGCCGATCAGGTCGGGTACATCGCCGGTGACTGCGATGCCAGGATCGCCGTGCTCGACGGCGCCCGGGAACTGGCCCGCTGGCAGCCCGTGCTGGCCAGGCTGCCCGGCCTGAAGAAGATCATCGTCCGCGACGCGGCCGTCTGCCCCGCCGGTGATCAGTACCTCACCTGGGCGGGCTTCTCCGCGCTGGGCAGGCAGCGGCTGGCCGCCACGCCCGGTGCCGTCGCCGGCCGGGTGACGGCGATCAGGCCCGAGGACCCGGTGACGGTGCTGTACACCTCCGGCACCACCGGGAACCCGAAGGGCGTCATCATCACCCACCGCAGCGTGCTCCACCAGCTCGCCGCCGCCGGCGCCAGCGGCTTCATGATGGAGCGTGCCCGCGTGGTCTCCTACCTGCCGCTGGCGCACATCGCGGAGCGGATGGGCGCCATTTACGGGCAGCTGTACAACGCCGGGCACGTCTACTTCTGCCACAACGCCGCCGAGCTGGCCGCCACGCTCGGCGCGGTGCAGCCGACCGCTTTCTTCGGCGTGCCCAGGGTCTGGGAGAAGATCCAGGCGCGCATCCAGGCGCCGCTGGCGGCCGAGCAGGACCCGGCCAGGCGCGCCGCCGTCGACGCGGCGATGGCGACGGGCCGCAGGTACGTACGCAGCTGCGAGTTCGGCAACACCACGCCCGATGATCTCGCCGGGGAGTTCCGCCGGGCGGACGAGGCAGTGCTGCGGCCGCTCCGGTCCCTGCTCGGCCTGGGTGAGGCGACCATGGTACGCAGCGCGGCGGCGCCGCTGACACCCGATGTGGCCGCCTTCTTCGCCGGGCTCGGCATGAAGATCCTGGAGGTGTACGGGATGACCGAGACCACCGGCCTGGTCACCGCCAACGCCCCCAGCGCATTCCGGCTGGGTACCGTGGGACGGCCGGTGCCGGGAGCGGAGGTGAAGATCGCCGATGACGGAGAGATCCTGACTCGCGGCCCGCGGAACACCCCCGGGTACCTCCACCTGCCCGATCAGACCGCCCAGCTGATCGACGCCGGCGGCTGGCTGCACACCGGCGACATCGGGTCACTGGACCGCGACGGCTTCCTGTCCGTCGTGGACCGCAAGAAGGACCTCATCATCACCTCGGGCGGGGAGAACATCTCGCCGGCCGCGATCGAGAACCTGCTCACCGCCCATCCGCTGATCGGCCAGGCGCTCAGCTACGGAGACCGGCGGCCGTACGTGGTGGCGCTGCTGACCCTGAATGGCGACGTGGCGCCGGCCTGGGCCAGGGCCCGCGGGATCGAGGCGTCCTCGCTGGCCGAGCTGGCCGGGGAGCCGGCCGTCCTGGCAGCGGTAGACGAGGCCGTGGCCGACGCGAACGAGCGGCTGGCGCGGGTCCAGCAGGTCAAGAGATGGCGGCTGCTGCCCGCGGAATGGACCGCCGAGAGCGAGGAACTGACGCCCACCTTCAAGCTCAGGCGGCGGGTGGTGCACGCGAAATACGCCGGCGTCATCGACGCCCTGTACGCGGACTGACCGCGGCCCGCGGGATACGGAGCAGCCGCCGCGCTGCCCCGGACCCTGATCACCAGGAGGAACCACGATGACCATGGCTGTCTCGGGGTTGTCGTCTCTGGAGCTCGGAATCATCCCCTTTGAAGCCGCGGTGCCCGTGTTCCCGCTCAGCGGATTCCGGCTGTATGACGGCCTGGTGATCGTGGAATCGATCGTCCAGGAACGCCACCTGACCCTGACAGGCAACAGCTCGAGAGTGAACCCCGCCGACGTCAACGCTTCGGCGGCCATGACACGGCCGCTAACCGCGCCCCTTAAGATGCGGCGAGACCTGGATTTGCCCGATACGTGCCCAAGTCAAAGAGAGGGACAGTTCTCAAGCTGCATCCTTGCAGGTCAGATGCGGACCGGGTGCGGGTAGCCAGGTTGTTTACAAGACGGCTGCTCTGTCAACTGAGCTCCACCGGCGGGAGACTCCGAGCATGCCAGCCGATCCGCCAAAACCGCTTGATCATGCGGCCCCCGGGTCAACTGCGCCTACCGGATCGCTCCGCGATCTTATGCCGGCACTCGGCCGCGCATTTCTGGTCGCAAGGTCGCCGCGGTGTGCCCTGGGACGGCGATTACCCGAGATCCTGCAGAACAGAAGTCGGGTCACGCCGGCCCCTCTTCTATGTCGGCGGTCTTGTCGACGATGGCCCCGTTCAGGATCACCGCGGAGACGCGGCGAAGGGCGCCGATGTCATCCAGCGGGTTCCCGTCGACGAGAAGCAGGTCGGCATCATAGCCTGCGCGCAGGCGGCCCTTGTGTTTGCCCAACCCGCAGCTTTGGGCCGCGCACCAGGTGGCAGTGGCCAGCGCGTCGGCGGCCGATACGCCTCCGGCCACGAGATCCGCGACTGCCTCGGGTAGCACGGTGTGCGGCTTCCGCGGGCTGATGCCCCCGTCGCTGCCGGAGACCAGCCGTACACCTGCCCTGTGCATCCGGGCCGCATGGGCTTGCCGCGCCTCCCACGTCACGCCGGTGCGTTGCATGATGGCAAGGACCGCCGCCGGCGGTGCGGATCCGGCCGCCCGGCCCAGCGTCGGACACACTACAGTTCCGCGGGAGGCCAGGCGTCGCAGCAACCGGTCAGGCATCTGGATGCCCGACGGGGTGAGGCAGGTGCAGTGCTCGATGCCGTCAACCTCGGCGTCCACCGCCTGCTCGACCGCGGGCAGGCCGTGCGCGTGCGCGGTCACCGGTAGCCCGGCCGCATGCGCCTCCTCGACGACAACGCGTAGCTCTGCGAGCTGGAACTGGCACAGCAGCGGGTCTGAGCCCGGTGTCATGACCCCGCCGCTGGCCATCACCTTGACCAGGTCGGCACCGCGCTCGACGCGGTCGCGCACCGCAGCCCGAAGCTGCTCCGGCCCGGTCGCCTCCCCGCCCATGTTCGCGCAGTGCCCGTCGCGGCTGGTGATGGGCGGGCCCGATGCCACGATCGTCGGCGCCACTGAGTGCGGGCAGGCCGGCGTACTGGTCCGGCTCCTCCAGTCCAGCACCGCTGCCCGACGGTCACCCAGGTCGCGAACCGACGTCACACCGGCGGCGAGCTGCCCCGCTAACGAACTGCGGATCACCCCGGCCAGCCCCGGGTCGTCGTACTCGGGGAGCCGCTCGAGGGCACCTAGCCGGCCATCACCGCAGAGGTGGACGTGGGCGTCAACCAACCCGGGAAGCACCGTGGCATCCGGGAAGTCGACCACGCGCACATCGGCGGGCACGGCCATGGCATCCCGCCCCACCGCGACGATGCGTCCCTCATCAAGCAAGACGACCACGCCTCCTGGCACGAGGCGCTCACCGTCAAACCCGCGCTCCGCCCGAATCGCCAGCATGCCCGACCTCCACTGCAACCGGGCCGCGGCCCCACTCCAAGGCCGCCCACGAACGACAATCGCCCAAGATTTCACCCTACGCCCGCATGGCCCTCTTACCAGTGTGCGATCAGGAAGGGGCGGCGGGAGGCGTGACCGTTACGAGAAGATGCCCGACCCCCCGGATGCTGAGGTCAGCGCGACGAACTGAGACCGTCAAAGAGGAGGTAAACGCACGTGAGACGGGTCATAACGAGCAACGAACGGCCAGTGACACCTCCGGCGGGGGCGCTCCAGCTCCGGGAAGATCAACGAGGGCCATCCGCGCGCCGCGCGTCAGTAGGTGGCTGGGGTTGGAAGCACTGGGGACCTTGATCATGCCGAATACGTGCCGATGCTACGAGCCGCACCTGGCATCTGTGCAGGTCAGCGCGGTTTACCTACGGGTCTTGAAACCGTCGACCTGACGCGCGAGTCCAGCTGCACTCCGATCTCTCACAGGTCCCTCTACCGACGTTGTGAGCGCTTGGTGACCTCTACGGGGCCGCATGGATGTGACCGTGGTTGTGACCAAGACGGCTCACAACTAGCCAGACGTGGTGAGACCAGGCGAGACTGCGCGAGGGCGCACACCGAGGCCAGCGGGGCTAGCGAACTACAACGGAGACTGGCTAAGACGGCGCTCGGCTTGCTCATAACCCAGAGGTCGCAGGTTCAAATCCTGCCCCGCTACTAGTTTCCGCAGGTCAGGGCCCTTTCCCGGTGGGAGAGGGCCTTTGGCGTAGCAGGGGATGTGACCACGGCAGGGGTTAGCGCGCCGGGGTAGCGCCGCGTTAGGTGGGACAGCGTGACACGGGGCGAGACAGCGTGGAACCCGGTAGACGGCTCGACGGCGATCTCTGGGCGCCTGGCCCGGAAAGTATTGCCTGGCTTCCAATCCGTAGTGGCCCAGCCCGAACGCGCACTCACACCGGGATAAGCGGTCGGCGGAGTTACGACCCGCCGAGGCGATTAGCCAATAGCGATAACGTGAGCCGCGCATCCTCCCTGCCGAATATTTGA
>JBEKCN010000316.1:0-5395 GCA_050014855.1 Streptosporangiaceae bacterium
GCTCTTCCCACTCAGCGGGGGCGGCAAGGTCCGGGCCACCTACAACTGGCTGTACTCCGCGCTCAACGTCGACCCGAACGACTCCTCCCCCTTCGGGTGGGTGTTCCAGAAGCTGCCCGATGGCTCGGTCGCGCTGTCGCCGCAGACCCCCGTCGACGGGTTGACGGTGTACGTCCTGGACTACCCGGACGACAGCCTCCGCTACGTCGCCCAGGTGCAGTGGCCGGAGCCCGACTCGGGTAACCCGGAATGGAACACCAGCCCGACGGAACTGACGCTGACCGGGCTCGACCTGCTGACGGTGGAGCTGACCGGGACGAGCGGCAGCTACTTCGGCGTCGACGGGCCGATCACCCAGAGCGGCAGCCACGCCGGGCACCTGATCCTGAGCAACGTCACCACCCCCGGCCCGGCGAGCAAGTTCTTCGTCGCCGTCCAGCAGAACCTGCAGCCGAAGGCGCAGGCGCCACTGTTCGCGTCGCTGTCCGAGACCGACCTGCGTGCAGAACTCGAACGCCACGGCGCCGGAGACTCCGGCGCTCTGGCCGCGGCGATCCGCGCGACCGCGGCCCGCTGACCTCCGGCCCGCCGGCCCGTCCAGTAACCCGAGGAGAAGGAACCGTGAGCACCGACACCAACCCGATCATCCAGCCGCCCGCCGCGTTGCTGACCACGGTCACCAACCCGAACACCAAGCAGACCGACTACGCGTTCCCGCTGCAGACCGACGCCTGGCTGAAGATGCAGGCGGTGGTCAAAACCGCGATCGCGTTCCCGCTGAGCGCGGCCGACTTCACCAACCTGTACGGGACGTTCACCGACGAGGGCAGTGTCGAGAGCGCGGTGGCCATCCTCGGCGCGATCCAGAAGACCGCGGCCGAATACGGGGACCCGCAGACGCTGATTTCCGAGCTTCCGCAGTTCCAGAAGGCCAATCAGGCCCCCGCGTCGATCTACGGCCACGCCGTCTGGCTGGCCGCGCAGACCCAGACCGCCGCCCAGCAGATCGGCTCGCTGCTGCAGGAAGGGATCACCGACATCGGTACCGAAAGCGACCCGAACACCAGGCTCAACGACCTGACCGAGCTGCTGACCGGCCAGGGCGGCGTCAACAGCTACGCCAACGCGCTGAGCAGCTACATCCAGAACTTCGAAAAGGTGGTCACCGCGTTCTACCAGGAGCTGAACAACGAGCTGACCGGGAACACGAACTCGCTGAAGACCTACCTGAACTCGGCGAACAACGTCTACAAAGACGCCCAAGGTGACGTCAGCGCCGACCAGACCAAGATCTCGCAGCTGAACAGCGACATCAAGCAGCTCAACGACGAGTACATCGGGTTCACCGTGGCGGGGTCGGTCGCCCCGCTGATCTTCTTGTTCCCGCTGTTCGGCCCGTTCCTCGCGATCGCCGACGCGGCCACGTTCGGCGTGCTCGCGACCAAGGTCTCCAACGAGCTCGGCGGGCTCAGGGACGAATTGAAGGGCGTCAGCGCCGACGAGCAGAAGAAGACCGCGCTCGTCACCCAGCTGCAGGGCTTCAACCTGAGCGCGCAGGACGTGGAAGCCGACGGCACGGCGTTCCTGGACACGATCTCCAAGCTGAGCGGTGGCTGGACCGAGTTCTCGAACCAGATCACCCTGCGGCTCCAGTCGCTGACCGTGCAGGATCTGCAGGACTGGGGCGCTTTCATGCAGAAAATCAATTTCCAGTCCGCGGTCAAGGGTTGGGGTCTCATCTCCTCCAAGGCGGAGACCTTCTTCCAGACCGGCCTGGTGCAGTTCGACCCGCCGCCGGCGTCGTTCGGGGTGGTAGCGCGATGAGCCCGGGACAGCCAGCAGCCGGCTCGTGGCAGCCGGACTGGGCCGCGCTGGAGGCACGGGCCGACGCGCTGATCGCCTCCGATCCGCTGGCGACGCAGATCGCGTCGGTCAGCCCGGTCGGCGGGTACGTGGCGATCGCGCTGCGGGCGCCGCTGACCGATGTCATCCAGGCCGCCGCCAAGGCCAGCCAGGGCAAGCCGATGACCGGGCCGCTGGTGATCGCGGTGGACACGCTGGAGGTCCCGGCGGGCGACACCGTGATCGCCGCGCCGGCGGTGGATATCAAGGCCCGGTCGATCGCCGTCGACGGCGGCGGGCAGGCCACGCTGCAGCTCCGGTCCGACCAGGGCGCCGCCATCCAGGTGACGACCGCGGAGATCAGCGGGACTCTGAACGTCGCGCTCCAAACCGCGGCTGGGCAGCCCGTGGCCGGCCCCGGCTCGGGGCCGCTGGCGCTCAGCAGCCTGCGCGCACCGGAGGTACTGACCGCAGCCCCCGGCAGCGCGCCGTCCGCCAGCGTCGCCCTGCAGGACATCGCGGACAGCCTGCACGAACCGTGGGCCATCGTCGCCCTGGAGATCAGCGGCATGATCGGGGGCACGCTGATCGACGACGGGACCTACCAGGCGATCGACCTGGCCGCGGCGATGCTGAACTGGACGGTCAGCGGCTGCTCGGCGCTGATCGGCCAGCGGGCCGGATACCCGCACGTCGACTTCGCCAACATCGCCTCGATCCAGGCCACCTCGGCCGGAATGCTCACCTACGCCCAGTCCCTCGCCTCCAACGCCACCTACGCTCCGGTGCTGTCGACGTCGCTCTACCAGCAGCAGATTCAGGCCCTGCTCGAGGTGGCGGGCACCTACGATGCCCAGATCACCGCCCTGCAGGGCCAAGAGAACATCGACAAACTGCTGGCCGCGTTCGCCCAGACCCTCGGCACCACCTACGAGCAGGCGCAGGCCCCGCTGCTGAACTCGCTCAAACTGCTGGCCACGGAGGCCGGGTCGGTCCAGGGCCAGCTCACCAACGCGGCCACCCAGCTGCAGCAGGTCAGCACGACGCTCGGGCCGCTGCAGGACGCCCTGACCAAGGCGATCAGCGACCAGCTCCAGCAGCAGCTCGTCACGGCCGCGGTCAACACGCTGGGAACCCTGCTGAACCTGTACGTCGCCATGGGTGCGGTACTGCTCTTCGAGTCACCCGACTCGGTGATCAACGAGGCGATGACCGTGGTCCAGCAGCTGATCAATCTGGGCCAGCAGCGCATCGACCAGGCGATCAGCGATGCCGCTGACTCCGCCACGCAGCCGCCGACGGAGGTCGGCGACTTCCAGCACAGCCAGCAGGGAGCCCAGTACCTGGCCGGTACGGTCGCGGGCTTCGGCATCGCGGCCGCACAGTTGTGGGCGGTCGTCGCGGCGGCCAGCGCCAGCACGCCAGTCAACCTGACCCCGGACATGATCAAAGCCGTCGAGCAGGTGCCAGACCTGAGCGGCTTCTCGGTCGGCGGCCTGGACCCCGTCACCTACTGGAACGACGTCGTCATCCAGGTCACGGCGGCGGTCCACCCGCACGACGACCTGCCGCAGGCGGGCGCGTATCTGGAGGCGGTCCAGCTCGCCGCGAATTACGGCCGGGCGGTCGGCGACCTGCAGATGAAGCTGCTGACGCTCTACACCCAGGGCATGACGGTATTCGGGCAGCTGCAAGCCGCCTACGAGGCCCAGGCCAGCTGGGACCAGATGCAGAAGTCTCTGACCACGACCGCCGACAAGGTGACCGCGGCGATCGGGCTGCTGCAGCGTGGCTACCTCAACGTCAAGCGGAGCATCGTGCTCGCGGTGCGGAACTACCGGGCCTCGTTCCTGTACCAGTGGCTGCAGCCCGCGGACATCGAGGTGGACGTCTCGATGGACCTGGTGACGCTGCGCGAGCAGGCGACGAACTCGGTCACCGGGCTGGCCAAGGTCCTGGCTGGCACGGGCACCGGCACCGTCCAGCCGCGGCAGGATTTCCAGAACGTCACCTACACGGTCACCGGCAAAGACCTGTTCACCGAGGTCAACGGCAAAGGCGTGGCCCGGTTCATGATTCCCGAGGGGTACCTGTCCGACCAGCTCAACGGCAACACCGCGCTGTACCTCACCGCGGCGACGTTCGAGCTGGTGGGCGGGGACCAGGACAGCAACACCGAGGTGGAGCTGCAGATCGCCACCTCGGGCCACTATTCCAACCAGCTCGGGATCAACGGGTACTGGTTCGTCTCGCGGCCAGTGTCGATGACCAACAGCTACTACCCGGGCAGCCCGCCGAAGTGGGTGACCCAGTGGCAGTTCGCCGACAAGAACGCCTACCTGGCCCCGACGCCCTACACCGACTGGACCCTGACCGTCGACCGCGGCGACTGGCAGCACGCGACGGGGATCACGATCACCCTGACCGGCATCCTGCTGC
Source organism: Streptosporangiaceae bacterium (assembly GCA_050014855.1). Lineage (GTDB taxonomy): Bacteria > Actinomycetota > Actinomycetes > Streptosporangiales > Streptosporangiaceae > Bog-532. The sequence continues at coordinate 4,282 of JBEKCN010000316.1, forward strand.
AGAACCCCGGCAACTCAACTGACACCAAAGCGGCAACGACCCGCTGACCTGCGACGTTATCCGTCCCGGCGGGAATCGTGCCCGCCGGGACGGAGCGCAGGCGCCACGGAGGGAGACACCATGCCCGCGATGGTCCCGGTCAACCTGTCGGTCGAGGACGTCCGCGCCGCCGCCGGCGTGCCCGCCGGGACCGACATCCCGACGGCACCGGATGTGAGCGACCTCGACAACTGGTCCCAGGAGGCGTACAGCCTCAGCGTCAGCACCGCCAGCGATCTCGGCTTCCCGGTCGGCAACATCACCGCTTCGTTCAAGCGCGAGGCGCTGATGTCGGGTCGTCGCGCTGGAAGGACGTGGTCAGCGGAGAGCACACGTACCGGTTCGGGGTCGCCCTGCGGGCCATCGTGGTCGTATCCGACATCAAGGGCAGCGGAGCGCTGACGCTGCCGGTCGTAGCGGCCAAGGTGGAGCTCGAAGGGGCGCGAGCCTCAGCCCAGCTGCTGATCCGCGACTACAAGGGCAACGCCCTGGGTGATCTCCTCCCGGCCTGGCAGTCTTTCGGCGTCGACGCCTACGGGCAGTACATGAAGTCGGTGTCAGACCTGCAGAAGGCGATCATGGGCGACGAGCAGAACGTCCAGCCCGAGCTGCTGGCCACCACCGTCGCCTCCGGCCCGGTCCCGCCCGTCGGCGAAGCGATCGGATCGGTCTACGCCCTGCACGCGATCGCCGAAGGCGCCACCCTCGCCCACGCCCTCGACAAGCTGGGCACCAACGACAGTGCGATCTCCGGCGCCGCCAAGGCCCTCTACCAAAGCCGAATCGGCGACGACGAGCGCGCCGTCCCGGACACGCAGCAGCGCCAGGACGCGCTGGACGAGCTGCAAGGCTTCCACCTCAGCCGCAGCTGGTTCAAGGGGTAGCCGCTGGAGGTGACACGCCCGGGCGCTCGGCGTCTCGGCCGGATCATGCGCATGCTGGTGGCTGCGGTCGTCCTGATCCGCGACCCGCACCCGGGGGCGGCGCTGACCTCGGCAAGGTCGTGGCGGGTGCGGTGGGAGAGGTTGGGGAGGACTTCGCCGCGCAGGTACTTGGCGAAGTGCGGGGTCTCGGT
>JBEKCN010000317.1:0-5391 GCA_050014855.1 Streptosporangiaceae bacterium
ACCAGCACCGTGTCGGCCTCGAGGTTGTCGGCGGGCCGGTCGACGCAGACCACCTTGACCCCGAGCGCCTGCTGTTCTTTCAGGAAGCGGTGACTGCCCGCGACCGGCACCACGATCAGGCCGTCCACCCGGCGGGCGCAGAACGCGGAGACCACCTCACGCTCCCGGGCCAGGCTGTCGTTGGAGCTGCCGATCAGCACCACGCAGTCGTGCAGCCGGGCGGCGTCCTCCACCGCCCGGGTCAGCGCCGCGAAGAAGGGGTTGGCCAGATCGTCGACCAGCAGGCCGATGGTCTCGCTGAGCTGGCCCTTGCGGCGCAGCTGACGGGCCATGTCGTTGCGCTGGTAGCCGAGCCTGCGGATGGCGCGCTCGACGCGGGCGGCGGTCTCCGGCAGGACGCCCGACTCGCCGTTGACGACCCGCGATACCGTCATGAGGCTGACCCCTGCGGCGCTGGCCACATCCCGCATCGTCGGCCGCTGGTTCACCATCGGCCGCCCGCTCGCTTGCGCCAGCGCCTCATCGCCGGTCCGGGTCGCGGGTTCATCATCGGCCGCCCGCCCGCTCGCTTGCGCCAGCGCCTCATCGTCGGTCCGCCCGGTCTGGTCCGGCTGCCCGGTCCCGTCCGACCGCCCTGACACGTGCACGCCACCGGCCGCTGCCCCCTGCGCGGCGTTACCCGCCCCCGGGTGGGTGCCCCCACCGTCACTCGCCACAGTCTAGGGGCACCCAGCTGCGGTTACGGGCCCTCAGCCGCCGTATCCAGATGGGAACGTTATCATTTTGTTGCTCCAAAAGACACACTAACTTCCTCGCTGCGCCCCGGCACCGGTGCCCTACGCCGCGCGCTGCCCCCGCGGTGTCAGTGCCCATGATGTTAAGGCCTGACATCGTTTTCAGCCAGCTTCGGCCACGGCCTCTTGACATTCGGCCCGCACGCTTAAAGAATCACGCCACAGATGGGAACGTTAACAGCGTTTCCTGGCCGTAACCGTAGAGCGGATGGGGCGCACCTGTGGCCGAGGCGGAGCCACTGCCCGAAGCGCGCAACCTGGTCAAGCACTACGGCCAGGTGCTGGCTCTGGACGGAGCCAACTTCACCGCGTACCCCGGCGAGATCGTCGCGCTGATCGGGGACAACGGCGCGGGCAAGAGCACGCTGGCCAACGGTGAACGGTGATCCCCCGGCCCTCCGGCGCCGCGGGATCACCGCTATCTTCAGGGGCCATGATGAAGGCGATGAGCGTGATTCCCGGCCAGGCGCGCTGACCCGGCAGCCAGATGACGTAAAAGCGCCAGTTGACCTGAGAGACTGACGTGACCACGGTGTCGAACCCAATTTTCTGAAGCAGGCATGGCGGAAGGGAAGCTAGTGATGGCCAGTCAGGACCAGGCGCCGAAGGCGGTGGGGCAGGAGACGACCATCCAGGAGATCGAGCAGGCCAGGGACGATCTGGCTCGCACGATCGACGCCATCACGGACAAGGTCCGCCCGGCCAACGTGGCCCGCCGGGCCACCAACAAGCTTTGGGAGCGCGTCCAGGCCGAGGCGGTGGACCTCCGGCAGCGCGTCCAGGCGGTGGACCCGAGGCTGGCGGCCGCGGGCGCGGCCGTCGTAGTGGCCGGGGTGGTCGCTCTGGTGGTCTGGCGCCGCCGCCGCTGAACGGCCGGCCCTCAGTAGCCGGCCCTCAGTAGCCGGCACTGAGCAGCTGACGTGCTGGGCCGGTCTCCCACCGGGGAGACCGGCCCAGCACCGTTCCGCCCCGCCGGAAGGGAACGGCCGGCTGCTCAATCGCTGTCTTTGATGAGCTCCTCGTATTCGGCCGCCGACAGCAGCCCGGGCGGCAGGTCGTCCGCACCCGCGCCGGCGGCCAGCTGGACCTTGAACATCCAGCCCGCGCCGTAGGGGTCGGCGTTGACGAGACCCGGGTCGTCCTCCAGATCGGCGTTGACGTCGGTGACCTCGCCGTCCACCGGCGAGTACAGGTCGCTGACCGACTTGGTCGACTCGACCTCCCCGCACGGCTCCTCGGAGGTGACGGGCGCGCCCTCGCTGGGCAGCGACACGTACACCACATCTCCCAGCGATCGCGCGGCGAATTCGGTGATGCCGACCGTCGCGGTGGGCCCGTCGACGGCCAGCCATTCGTGCTCTGCGGTGTAGCGCAGTTCAGCAGGAACGCTCATACTCGGGATCTCCTATAAAAAGGCAGCTCAGTTAGGTCGGCTGGTTCCGCCCGGCCCCTGATGTCCACGGCCAGCCCGCGCTTCGGGTCACGGACGGCGGCCGGCTCCAGGTAGGCCATCGCGATCGGCCTGCCCAGGGTCGGCGATGGCGCACCGCTGGTCACGGTTCCCACGGTCCGGCCGTCGGCCAGCACCGGGTAGCCGTGCCGCGGGACCCGGCGGGAGGCCAGGACCAGCCCGGCGAGGACCCGGCGCGGTTCCGCCTGGGCCCGCTCAGCGAGCGCCGCGGCGCCCACGAAGCCGTCCGGCTTTTCCAACTTGACCACGCGCCCCAGTCCAGCGTCGTAAGGCGTCACGTCCGGGCCCAGCTCGTTGCCGTAGAGCGGCATGCCAGCCTCGAGCCGGAGCGTATCGCGCGCGGCCAGGCCCGCGGGCACCAGGCCGGCCGGTGTCCCGGCGCTGGTCAGCGCCTTCCAGATCGCCTCGGCAGCTTCGGGCCGGCAGAAGATCTCAAACCCGTCCTCGCCGGTGTACCCGGTGCGCGCCAGCCACGCCGGGTGCCCGGCGACGATGGCGTCGCGGCCGGCGTAGTACTTCAGCTCAATGGGGTCGGCGTCGGTCAGCGGCCCCAGGATCGCGGCCGCTTCCGGGCCCTGGATGGCGATCAGCGCGTAGTCGCCGGTCCGGTCGGTGATCCGGGCCTCGAAGCCGGCCGACCTGCGGCGCAGTTCGGCGTCGACCACCGCGGTGTTGGCGGCGTTCGCGACCACGAGGAACTCCTCGCCGCCGGTCCGGTAGACCACCAGGTCGTCGAGGACGCCGCCGTTCTCGGCGCACATCATCGTGTACCGGGCCCGGCCGGGCGCCAGCGCGGACAGCTGCCCGACGACCGCGTGGTCAAGGGCCGCCGCCGCGCCAGGGCCGCTTACCGTGATCTCGCCCATGTGGGACAGGTCAAACAGGCCCGCCGCACGGCGCACGGCCAGATGCTCGGCGGTCTCGCTCTGGTAGCGGAGCGGCATGAGCCAGCCGGCGAAGCCGGTCAGCGACGCTCCCAGTTCCTGGTGGACGGGCAGCAGCGGCGTCGGGTGCGGCGCGGCGGAGCCGGCTGGCGCGCCGGCGGCTCCGGGCGGGCTGGGTGGTGATACTGGCACGTCCGAATGGTATGCCGGTCGCATGGAACTTCTGACAGATGATCAGATCACGGCCGAACTTTTCGAAACCCCGGGCTGGACCCTCGCCGGAAGCGAGATCAGCCGGACGGTCCAACGGCAGGACTTCAAGGACGCGATGATCTTCGTCGGCGGGGTTGCGTTCCTCGCGGAGGAGGCCAATCATCACCCCGACATCCTCGTTCAGTGGAACAAGGTGACGCTGACCCTGTCGACGCATTCGGCAGGCGGGCTCACCGCGGCCGATTTCAGCATGGCCCGGCTCATCTCCGGGCTCGCCTAGCCGCGCCTAGCCGGCCTCCGCTCGCCCGGGCCCGGAAATGCCTGGCGTTTTGCCCGGGTATGGCCGGGTCCGAGAGGCGTAGCGGTCCAGGGCCGGATAAGCTTATCGTTCCGTGAGCGGACATGCGCTGAACGCACGACGCGGGCGGCCCGCCAAGCGGGCGGGCCGTGGCGCGGAGCCGCGTCTTCCGTGCCCGGCCGGGCGCCCGCTGGCCGCCGTCTTCCCCGCTCTGGCCGGGGCCCTGATCATGCTGGCCGGCTGCTCCGGGACCGGGCCCTCGCCCGCGGCCAGTGCCTCCCCGGCCGGGACCGTGTCGGGAGCTGCGTCCGCCGTGCCCGACAACGGCGTGCTCCGGCTGTTGGTCCCGCCGGGCCCCGTGCAGAACGGCAACGTCGATCCGCGGGACGACTGGGTGACGCCGTTCGAGCAGCAGACGGGCTGCCAGGTCGAGCTGAAGTACGCCGAAACCGACGCCCAGGCCATCAACGACGTCAACAAGGGCGTCGGCCGCTCCTACTACGACGGGGTGCTGGGCTCACCGGAGGTCCTCGGGGCCCTGGCCCAGGCCGGGGACCTTCAGCCGCTCGACGTCCAGCGCATCACCGGCTACACGCAGCTCAGCCCGCGGCTGCGCGCCGCGCCGAGCGAACTGTACGGCGGCAAGCTCTACGGGATGCCCTACAGCTGGGACTCCTACGTCACCGGGTACGACCCCGCCGTGGTAAAACCCGCCCCGCAGAGCTGGGACACGCTGTTCGAGCCGGCCTCCGCCGCGCGCTACGCGCACAAGATAACGGTGCCGGACTCCCCGGTGACGCTCGCGCTGGCCGCCGTCTACCTCAAGTCGGCCCAGCAGTCACTGGGCATCACCGATCCCTTCGAGCTCACCGAGCCCCAGCTGGCCGCGGCGCAGCAGGCCGTGATCGCGATCCGGCCCAGCGTGGGATCCTTCTGGTCCCAGGACAGCGAGGTGATCGGCCCGCTCGGGGATGGCCAGTACGTGCTCGGCGCCGTGCTGAACCATCAGATCGAGGAGATGTCCCGGGCCGGACTCCCCACGGCCGGCTGGCCAGTCCCGGCGGCCACCGCCGGCCAGGGGCCGGCGGTCGCCGACGTGCTGTCGTGGATGATGACGGCCAAGGCCCCGAACAGCAGCTGCATGTACAAATGGCTGTCCTGGTCGGCCTCGCCCTACGTGCAGGAAAGCGTCTCCGCCTTTACCAGCGACGCGCCGGCGAACCCGGCGGCCTGCCGCGGCGCGGCCGCGGCCAACTGCAGCCAGTACCACGAGTCGAGCCTGCCAGTGGTGCGGAACATCGTGTTCGAGCACCTGCCGGTCGGCGACTGCGGCCACGGGCAGACCGGCTGCACCACCGACGAGCAGTGGCAGACCGCATGGCAGCGGGTCAGCCCGCTCCCCGCCCCCACGGCCACGGCCAGCACGGGCAGCTGACGGCGCGGGCAGCCGACCACGGGAACGGGCGGTTCGGGCCGCCAGTCGCCGTCCGGGGCGCGGGCGGGCCAGAATGGGTCCGTGGAAGCTTCGGGAGGCGGCACGGCCGCCCACAGCGCCCAGCCGCGCGATGTCGTTGTGCTCGGCTCGACGGGCTCGATCGGCACCCAGGCCCTGGATGTGATCCGGCGCAACCCGGACCGGTTCCGGGTGGCCGGGCTGGCGGCCGGGGGCGGCAACCCCGCCCTGCTGGCTGAGCAGGCCGTGGAGTTCGGCGTGGCCGCGGTCGCGGTGGC
>JBEKCN010000318.1:0-5389 GCA_050014855.1 Streptosporangiaceae bacterium
CCGGCCCAGCGGGACAGGTGCAGTGCCTCGCCGCCGGGGTCCCGGACCAGGGTGATCAGCGCGAACGCGCCGATCGTGCTGAAGCCGTAGGCCACGAGGTAGAACAGGGTGCTGGAGATGCCGAGTGCGCTCGTGGCGATGACCCCGGTGAGGATGAAGCCGGCGTGTGTGATCGAGGAGTACGCGAGCAGGCGCTTCACGTCGGTCTGGGTGATGGCGATGACGGCGCCGACGACCATGGTGAGGATCGCGACCCCCCACAGCACGGGCCGCCAGTCCCAGGTCACAGTGCCAAACGCCACGTAGAAGATGTGCAGCAGCGCGCCGAACGCGGACACCACCACGCACGACGCCATCAGGGCGGTGATCGGGGTGGGCGCGCCCTGGTACACGTCCGGCTTCCAGCTCTGGAACGGCACGGCCCCGATCTTGAACAGCAGGCCGAGGCCGAGCAGCGCCATCCCGGCCAGCAGCAGCGTCTGGTTGGAGGTGTTGGTGGAGGCCGCCGAGGCGATGGCGGCCAGCCCCACCGAGCCCGCGAACCCGTACAGCAGGGCGATGCCGAACAGGAGAAACGCCGAGGAGAAGGCCCCGAGCAGGAAGTACTTGACCGCCGCTTCCTGGGACAGCAGCCGGCGGCGGCGGGCCAGCCCGCACAGCAGGTAGAGCGGCAGCGACAGCACCTCGAGCGCTACGAACAGGGTGAGCAGGTCGTTGGCCGCGGGGAACAGCAGCATGCCGCCGATCGCGAACAGGGTCAGCGGGTAGATCTCGGTGTGCGTGACCCCCTTCAGCTGGCCTTCGCGTTCCTCGGCGCTGCCGGGGACGGCCGCCGCCTGGGCCACGAAGGGGCTGAGGCCATGTGCGTCGTCGGCGATGATCAGGACGCTGACGAAAGCGAGAACCAGGATCGTGCCCTGGATGAACAGAGTGGGCCGGTCCACGGCCACCGCGCCCATGGCCGCCACGTGCCCCGCGCCGCCGCTCGCGAAGATGGTGCTGGACACCGCGATGAGGATGGTGAGGATGAAGGCCGCGCCGAGGCTGCCCAGAGCCAGCACGAGATGCAGGCCGCGGCGGGCTGCCCGCGGCGCGAACGCCTCGACCAGCACGCCCGCCAGCGCCGCACCGAACACGATCAGCATGGGCGCGAGCTGGCTGTACTCGATGTGCGGAGCGGCGATCGTCGATGCCGCGAGCGTCCCGGGATGCCCGAGGTGGCCCGCCACGCCCACGGAGCTAAGGAGGCCAGTCACGGTGCGGTTCCCTTCTGCGCCGTCGCCGGGTGCGCCGGCGTCGGATCAGTCATATGCACCTGGACCATCGTCTGGTGCACGGCGGGGTTGATGACGTCGAGCACCGGCTTGGGGTAGATGCCCATGGCGATGATCAGCGCTACCAGCGGCACCACCGCCCACAGCTCGCGGGACTTCAGGTCGGGCAGGCCCTCGACCTCGGGCGCGGTCGGCCCGTTCATCGTGCGCTGATACATCCACAGGATGTAGATCGCGGCCAGGATGATGCCGAGCGTGGCCAGGATCGCGGCCAGCTTGTAGCGGCTGAACGTCCCGACCAGTACCAGGAACTCGCTGACGAATGTGGACAGCCCCGGCAGCGACAGCCCGGCCAGGCCGGAGATCAGGAACAGCCCGGCGAGCATGGGAGCGACCTTCTGCATCCCGCCGTAGTCCGCGATCCGGGCCGAGCCGCGGCGGCTGATCATAAAGCCCGCCAGGATGAACAGCGCGCCGGTGGAGAACCCGTGGTTGACCATGTAGAGCGTCGCGCCGGACTGGCCCTGGCTGGTCATCGCGAAGATGCCCAGGGCGATGAAGCCGAAGTGGGACACCGAGGTATAGGCGAGCAGCCGTTTCAGATCCTGCTGCCCGATCGCGACGATCGCGCCGTACAAGATGCCGATCACCGCCAGCGTCAGGACCAGCGGGGTGAAGTACTTCGACGCGGACGGGAACAGCTCCAGGCAGTACCGGATCATGCCGAACGTGCCGACCTTGTCCAGCACGCCGACCAGCAGCACCGCACCGCCGGGCTGGGCCGAGGCCGCCGCGTCCGGCAGCCAGGTGTGGAACGGAAACAGCGGAGCCTTGATCGCGAACGCGATGAAGAACCCGAGGAACAGCCACTTCTGCGCGGCCGGGTCGATCGGGACGTGGATCAGCTGGCTGAGCAGGAACGTGCCGTGGTGGCCCGTCACGGCGCTGCGCGAGGAGAACACGTACAGCGCGATCACCGCGGCCAGCATCAGCAGGCCGCCGGCCAGACTGTACAGCAGGAACTTCACCGCGGCGTACTGCCGCTTGCCCACGCCGTAGCTCCCGATCATGAAGTACATCGGGATGAGCATGGCCTCGAAGAACACGTAGAACAGGAAGACGTCGGTGGCGGCGAAGACGCCGATCATCATCGTCTCCAGCACCAGCATCAGCGCGAAGTAGCTCTTGACGCTGCCCTTGCGGGGCAGGCCGGCCGCGCCCGCGTCGGCATCGTGCCACGAGGCCAGCATGACCACCGGCATCAGCACCACGGACATGCCGATCAGCACCAGCGCGATGCCATCCACGCCGACCGCGTAGTGCACACCGAACTGCGGGATCCACGAGACGGTCTGGGTGAACTGGTAATCGGGGCCGCTCGGCTTGAACTGGACGGCCATCACGATGAACCAGATCAGGGTGAGCACGGAGAAGCCAAGCGCCAGCCGCTTGGCCAGCAGGTCGCGGGCGACCCGATCCGCTTCGGCGCCGTTGGCCGGCAGGCCGGGGATCACGGCGAGAAGGATCGCTCCGGCCAGCGGGATGGCGCCGGCGATGGTCAGCCAGGGGACACTGTTCATCTCGTCTACAGCCTCACCGCGAGCAGGGCGGCGACCAGGAGCACGGCGCCGAAGAACATGGACAGGGCGTACGAACGGACGAAACCGGTCTGTATCCGGCGCAGCCGTCCGGACGACCCGCCCACCGCGGCCGCGGAGGAGTTGACCGCCCCGTCGATGCCCCGGCTGTCGAAGTACACCGAAAGGCGGGTCAGCCACTGGCCGGGCCGCATCAGGACCGACTCGTTGAACGCGTCTCCGTAGAGATCCTGGCGTGCGGCCCTGGTGAGCAGCCGGCCAGGCGGAGCGATCGCGGGCACCTCGACGCGCCCGTACATCGTCCACGCGGCCAGCACGCCCAGCAGCACGACCACCAGCGTGATATCGGACGTGACATTGAAGAGGGCGTGAATGGCGGGCACCGGCCCGATCACCGGGGCGAGGAAGTTCGCGAGCCGGTTGTTGACCACGAGGAAGCCGCCCACCACAACGGAGCCGATGGCCAGCACGATCATCGGCCAGATCATCACGGCCGGCGACTCGTGCGGATGCGGAGCGGACCCCGCGGGGCCGGCTTCTGGCGTCTCGCGGCGCTCGGCAGGAACCTCCTGCTCCCACCGGGGCTTGCCCATGAACGTCATGAGCACCATCCGCGTCATGTAGAAGCCGGTGATCGCCGCGCCGATCACCGCCACCGTGCCGAGGATGTCACCCGACGTGCCGCCCTTGTCAAAACAGGACTCGATAATGCCGTCCTTGGTGAAGAAGCCGGAGAACGGCGGGATCCCGATGATGGCCAGGTAGCCAGCGAGGAAGGTGACGTAGGTGACCGGCATGACCTTGCGCAGCCCCCCGTAGCGGCGCATATTCACCTCGTCGTTCATCCCGTGCATGACCGAGCCGGCGCCGAGGAAGAGGTTGGCCTTGAAGAAGCCGTGCGCGACCAGGTGGGCGATCGCGAACGCGTACCCGATCGGGCTGCCGAGCCCGGCGGCGAGGATCATGTAGCCGATCTGGCTCATCGTCGAACCGGCCAGGGACTTCTTGATGTCGTCCTTGGCGCAGCCGATGATCGCACCGAACAGGAGCGTGACCGCGCCCACAACCGTGATCGCCAGCCGGGCGGTCGGGGTGAGGGCCAGGATCGGATTGGACCGGACCAGCAGGTAGACGCCCGCGGTCACCATGGTGGCCGCGTGGATCAGGGCCGACACCGGGGTCGGGCCCTCCATCGCGTCCAGCAGCCACGACTGGAGCGGCACCTGCGCCGATTTGCCGCAGGCGGCGAGCAGGAGCAGCAGGCCGAGGGCCGTGTTCACGCCGCTGCCCGCGGCGGGGGCGCCGTGGAACACTCCGGTGAAACTCACCGTCCCGAACTCGGTGAACATCAAGAAGACCGCGATCGTGAGGCCGGTGTCACCGATCCGGTTGACGATGAATGCCTTCTTGGCCGCGACCGCCGCGGACGGCTTGTATTGCCAGAACCCGATCAGCAGGTAGGACGCCAGGCCGACGCCCTCCCAGCCGACGTACAGGACCAGGTAGTTGTCGGCCAGCACCAGCAGCAGCATGGATGCCACGAACAGGTTCATGTAGCCGAAGAACCGCCGCCGGGCGGGGTCGTGCGCCATGTAGCCGATCGAGTAAATGTGGATCAGCGAGCCCACGCCGGTTATCAGCAGGACGAACGTGATCGACAGCGGGTCAATCAGCAGCGCGGCGTTCACGTGGAAGTCCCCCACCGCGATCCAGGTGAACATGTGCAGGTCACGGCTGCGCGCGGCGGCCGGGTAGCTGAGCAGCGCGAAGAACGCGATGATCCCGTAGACCAGCGACGCAATCGGCGCCAGGACGCCAAGCAGAGGCCCCCACCGGTCGGTACGGTGGCCGCCGAAGATCAGCACCAGGGCGCCGAAAACCGGGAACGCCAGCAGCAGCCACGCGAAGCGCAGTGCGCCGACGGCGGGCACGGTAGTCATGGTCGCGGCGATCGAGTGCACGCCAGCAGCCGAGCTGCTCACCCCTCCACCCCTTCTAGTTCTTCAGCAGGCTGGCGTCGTCCACCGACGTCGACCTGCGGGTCCGGAAGATCGCCATCAGGATCGCCAGGCCCACCACGACCTCCGCCGCGGCGACCACCATCACAAAGAACGCGATGACCTGGCCATCCAGGTTGCCGTGCATGCGCGCGAACGCCACGAACGCCAGGTTGGCCGCGTTCAGCATCAGCTCGATGCACATGAACACGATGATGGCGTTGCGCCGCACCAGGACCCCGACGCCGCCGACGGCGAACAGGATGACCGACAGCGTGACATAGGCCGATGGGCTCATGCGCCCGCCCCTCCCTGGCTCGAGGCCTCGACCGGCTCGCCGGGCCCGCCGCCGCCCGGCGGGCCGTCCGGCCCGTCACCACCCGGCTCGGCGTCACCCTCCTGGTCGTCCCGGTAGGCCAGCGCCGGCTTGGGCGGCGCCGGCGGCAGCACCGGGGCACCCTCACCGCCGATCTCACGGCGGGCCAGCAGGGAACTCACCGAGAGCTCCGACGGGGAGCCG
>JBEKCN010000319.1:0-5380 GCA_050014855.1 Streptosporangiaceae bacterium
TTGACCACGACGGCGTTTGCGCCGATCCGGCTGTCGTCACCGATGACGATGGGGCCGAGGATCTTGGCGCCGGCCCCGATGATCACCCGGTCGCCGACGGTGGGATGGCGCTTGCCGGTCTCCGTGCTGGTGCCGCCGAGCGTGACACCGTGGTAGATCGTGACGTCGGTGCCCACCTCCGCCGTCTGCCCGATCACCACGCCGGTGGCGTGATCGATGAACAGGCCGGGACCGAGCGCGGCGGCCGGGTGGATATCGACGCCGGTCAGTATCCGGGTGAGTTCCGCGGACAGCCGCGCGAGCAGCCGGGCGTGCCGACACCACAGCCAGCGACTGACCCGGTGGCCCCAGATCGCATGCACGCCTGGATAGCACAGGACGACCGCCAGGGCCGAGCAGGCGGCCGGGTCCCGTTCCAGCGCCACCCGAACGTCACGCCGCAGGGCCGCCAGCACGGCTACTCGGCCAGGCCGGCGAACAGCGGGGTGCTGAGGTACCTCTCGCCGAAGTCCGGGAGCACGACGACGATCAGCTTCCCGGCGTTCTCCGGCCTGTGCGCCAGCTGCACCGCGGCCCACGCCGCCGCGCCGGACGAGATGCCGACGAGCAGTCCCTCCTCGGTCGCCAGCCGCCGCGCCACGGTCAGCGCGTCCTCGTTGCCGACCTGGATGATCTCGTCCACCAGCGCCATCTCCAGGACCGGCGGGACGAACCCGGCGCCGATCCCCTGGATCGGGTGCGGGCCCTTGGCCCCGCCCGACAGCACCGGCGAGGCGGCCGGCTCGACGGCGACGAACTGGGCCGACGGCTTTCGCTCCTTGATCACCTCGGCAACGCCGGTGATGGTGCCGCCGGTGCCGACCCCGGACACGAAGATGTCGATGCCACCATCGGTGTCCCGCCACACTTCCTCGGCGGTGGTGGCGCGATGGATGGCCGGGTTCGCGGGATTCTCGAACTGCTGCGGCACGAAGTACCGCTGGTCGGTCTTGGCCAGTTCCTCGGCCTTGGCGATCGCGCCCGGCATGCCGTCCGGGCCGGGGGTGAGGATGAGTTCGGCACCGTAGGCGCGCAGCAGCATCCGGCGCTCCAGGCTCATGGTCTCCGGCATCGTCAGCACACAGCGGTAACCCCGGGCGGCGCACACCATGGCCAGGGCGATGCCCGTGTTGCCGCTGGTCGGCTCGAGGATGATCGTTTCCGGCCTGATGAGCCCGGCCTGCTCGGCCGCGTCGATCATGGCTACGCCGATGCGATCCTTGACGCTGGCGGCCGGATTGAAGGACTCCAGCTTCGCCACGACGTCGGCCCCGGCGCCTTCGGTGACCCGGTGCAGCCGCACCAGCGGCGTGTCCCCTACCAGCTGTGTGATGTCCTCGGCGACCCTCATGGCCCTCTCCTCCGCTAACGTCTGCCATGGTTCTGGCGTAGTTTTGTCTTCATTCCCGATAGGAACGGTGCAATAGGTTACATAAGGGGCGCAGGGGCCTAAGTCCCGGTATTCACCGACTTTCGGATCTGAAAAATCGGGATTAGTCACGGTGACCTCGGATGTGACCGGCCGGGGGACGGCACTCATCTGAGGAGAAGCCCGATGACCACTGTTCAGGAACCACTGACACTGGGCGATAGCTCCGCCCGCCAGCTCGCTAACGCCACGAAGACCACGGCGCAGATGACCACCATCACGCCGCGGTGGCTCGTTCACCTCTTGTCGTGGGAACCGGTCGAGGCGGGTATCTACCGGCTGAACAAGGTCAGGCATCCCGAGGCCGTTGACGTTGCCTGCCCCGGCCACGACGAATCCGAACTGCCGCAGACCTTCGTCGATTACGAAGACCAGCCTCGCGAGTACCTCCTCAACGCGGTTTCGACCGTGGTCGACATCCACACGCGGGTCTCCGACCTGTACAGCAGCCCCTACGACCAGATCGGGGAGCAGCTGCGCCTGACCATCGAAACGATCAAGGAGCGCCAGGAGTCGGAGCTGGTCAACAATCCCGACTACGGAATGCTCGCGAACATCGCGGACCAGCAGCGCATCACCCCGCTGGCCGGGGTGCCGACACCGGACGACCTGGACGAGCTGATCACCCGGGTCTGGAAGGAGCCGGCGTTCTTCCTCACCCATCCGCGCGCCATCGCGGCCTTCGGCCGTGAGTGCACCCGGCGCGGCGTGCCGCCGGCCACCGTGAGCCTGTTCGGCTCGCAGTTCATCACGTGGCGCGGTGTCCCGCTGATCCCCTCGGACAAGGTTCCGCTGGAAGAGGGGAAGACCAAGGTCCTGCTGCTGCGGGTCGGCCAGGAACGCCGCGGTGTCGTCGGCTTGTACCAGCCCGGCCTGACCGGCGAGCAGAGCCCGGGTCTTTCGGTCCGCTTCATGGGCATCTCACGCAACGCGATCGCGTCCTACCTGATCTCGCTGTACTGCTCGCTCGCCGTCCTGACCGACGACGCCCTCGCGGTGCTCGATGACGTCGAGGTCGGCAAGTTCCACGACTATGCGTACACCTACCGGTGACGATATGAACGCGAATGGTAATGGCCACCGCAATGGCCGTCTGGACGAGGCCGCCCTGACGCGCCTGGCCAGCGAGTTCTTCGCCGCGCTGCCGGATGGCTCGGCGGTCGCCGACGGGCCGGCGGTAGCTGGCGGGCCGGCGGTAGCTGGCGGGCCGGCAGCGTCCAGCGGGCCGGTGGCGGCTGGCGGGCCGGTGGTGGCCGGCGATCCGGCAGTGCCCAGCGGGCCGGCCTGGGGGACCGGGCCGGCGGAAGGCGTGACCGGCCCGGCTGACCCGCTTTCTCCGGCTGGGCCGGCCGCGGGCCGCTTGGCCGGCGGCAGCCTGGCCGCGCTGGCGGCGGAGGCCATAAGGGCTGCTGAAGCTCTGGCCAGCGCGCCATTCCTGCCAACGGAGCCGAGGGCCCCCGAAGCGGTGCCCTCACCCCCTGGCCCGCGGCAGGCAGGAGTGCCCTCACCCCCCGGCCCGCGGCAGCCAGGAGTGCCCTCACCCCCCGGCCCGCGATCAGAATGGGACCTGCGCGTGCCGATCGCCCTGCCGGCGGTGAACCCCGCCGCTCCCGTCCTCCCCGGAGGACCCGGAACCGCGGCGTCCGGCCTACACGCGCCATCGGGCGGCCAGGGGTTCTACTTCATCGGCCGATCACCGCAAGACGGCGTACACAGCCCGCTCACGGCGCCCGGACCGGCCTGGACGGAAACGCCCGGTGCGCTGGCTACCCCTGGCCTGCCGGGCGCGCCTCATAGCTACGACGTGGACGCGATCCGGCGCGATTTCCCGATTCTCGCTGAGCACGTCAACGGGCACCGGCTGATCTGGCTGGACAACGCCGCGACGACGCAGAAACCACAGGAGGTGATCGACCGCCTCACCCGCTTCTACTGCCACGAGAACTCCAACGTCCACCGCGGTGCGCACGAGCTGGCGACCCGGGCCACGGAGGCGTACGAGGACGCGCGGGCCAGCGTCGCGCAATTCCTGGGTGCCCCGTCCCCTGACGACATCATTTTCGTCCGGGGCGCCACGGAGGCGATCAACCTGGTGGCGCAGAGCTGGGGGCGGGCGCACATCCACGCTGGTGATGAGATCGTCGTGTCCTGCCTGGAACATCACGCCAATATCGTTCCGTGGCAGCTCCTCACCGAGGAGCGAGGGGCAAAGCTGCGGGTGATCCCGGTCGACGACAGCGGCCAGATCATCCTTGATGAGTACCGCCGCCTGCTCACTGACCGGACCCGGCTGGTCGCCATCGCCCACGTGTCCAACGCCCTCGGAACGATCGTCCCGCTCCGCGAGGTTATCGACGCGGCCCATTCGGCCGGTGCCCGTGTGCTGGTCGACGGGGCGCAGGCAGTGGCGCACACTCCCGTCGACGTGCAGCAACTCGATCCGGATTTCTACGTCTTCTCCGGCCACAAGGTCTACGGGCCGACCGGCATCGGCGCCTTGTACGGGAAGTCCAGCGTGCTCGACACGATGCCGCCGTGGCAGGGCGGCGGCAACATGATACGGAACGTCACCTTTGAGCGAACCTCCTACCAGCCGCCGCCCGCCCGCTTCGAAGCCGGGACCGGTTCGATCGCCGACGCTGCGGGTCTCGCGACCGCGATCGGCTACGTGGAGCGCATCGGCCGGGCGAACATCGCGAGGTACGAGCACGAACTGCTCGGCTACGCGACGCGGGCGCTGACCGCCGTGCCGGGCCTGCGCCTGGTCGGCACTGCGCCGGACAAGGCGGGCATCCTGTCCTTCGTGCTGGACGGGTACCGGCCGGAAGATGTCGGGTCGGCGCTGAACGCCAGCGGGATCGCGGTCCGCGCCGGGCATCACTGTGCCCAGCCCATCCTGCGGCGCTACGGGCTGACGGCGACGGTCCGGGCCGCCCTGGCGATGTACAACACGTACGCGGAGATCGATGCCCTGGCGAGCGCTCTGCGCGCCCTCACGGGCTGAGCGCGCTGCGTAAGGCGTTACGCTCGGGGCCTCCTGGGGCCCGGGCCGGGCGGCGGGTTGAACCACATGCCGAAGAAGGGCTTCAGCGAAGTACTCCCGGTCGGCGCGACGGCGACGATGTCGGCTAGCGTCTGCGAGTCGGCGATGACGGCGAAGTAGCGTTCCTGGTTTCGCGCGTCGTCGTAGCTGGGCCAGTCCACCCGTTCGCCGTCCTTCATGATGGCGTACAGCTCGGTGACGCTGTCGTGCACGCGGCCGTACACAACGGCGGTGCGCGGCTCCCGGGTCGCCATCGTCATGGCCGCGCTGGCCAGATGCTTCTCATCGACCTGAATGTCGCACGCCGACGCGTGCCTGCGGCCGTCCCGGTCGATCGCGATGCACCGGGCGCCGGCCGTGTCTACGCAGCTCACCAGGTCGAACCGATGGCCGTCCACGGTGTGGGTGGCGAGCGTGGTGGCGGGCGTGTCCGGCCGCCGCGAGCCCGGGGGACGGGTCACCGGCCCCCGCGGCCAGATCCACTCCTGACCGGCCAGCACCGCGCCGAGGGATTCCCGTGGCAGGCCAGCCTCGTGCCAGAGTGGTTGCAGCCCGTCGCCAGCGTGGGTGCCGGGCTGATGGCGGCGGATGGCATCACCCAGCGCGGCCCGCGCCGCGTCGGCGCGGACTCTCGCGGCCCGGTAGCGGAGGACACCGGCGTACAGGTCCGCCCCGTCGATGGCGTGGGTGTGGTCAAGGCGATCGGCGGCCTGCTCCGCCAGGCCGGCGAACTCTTCGAGCGCCTCCTTCACGGTCCCGAATGTGCCGAGCGTGCGCGTGCCCCCGTCGTTGGCCGTGTCGTCGAAGCAGGCCACCCAGATTCCGCTGTCCTCGACGTTCACGACTGCGGCTTCGTAGCAGATGCCGTT
>JBEKCN010000320.1:0-5372 GCA_050014855.1 Streptosporangiaceae bacterium
GGCCGGCGACGACCGCGTCGCCCTGGCCGCCACACTGCGTGATCTCACCCCGGAGTCCGGGGACTGAGGAGCCCCGGGTCTGAACCGCGGGCCGCCGGCGATCGACCTCAACGCTGATCTGGACGGATCGGCAGGACGGTGTGCTGGGCGGCGGGGGGTGCCGGGATACCCTGACCGGGTGGACGGCCGGTGGGAGTTCTGGATTGACCGGGGCGGCACGTTCACCGATATCGTGGCGCGGCGGCCCGACGGGACGCTTGCCGCGCACAAGCTACTGTCGGAGAATCCGCGCGCGTACCGGGACGCCGCCGTGGCCGGGATACGGGAGCTGGTCGGCGTCGGCCCGTCCGAACCGGTCCCGGCGGACCAGATCGGCGCGGTCCGGCTAGGGACTACGGTCGCGACGAACGCCTTGCTGGAGCGCACGGGCGAGCGATGCGTGCTGGTTATCACCGCGGGTTTCCGTGACGCGTTGCGGATTGCCTACCAGAACCGGCCACGCATCTTCGACCGGCAGATCGTGCTGCCCGAACTTCTGTACGAGCGAGTGATCGAGGCTAGAGAGCGGGTCAGCGCCCACGGCGAGATCCTCATGCCCCTTGACGAGGACGCGGTAGCGCGCGACCTGTCCGCCGCCTACGCGGACGGGTTCCGCTCCGTCGCGGTGCTTTGCATGCACGGCTACCGGTACCCAGAACACGAGGCGAGAATCGGCCAGCTCGCCAGGGAGATCGGGTTCACCCAGGTCAGCGAGTCGTATGAGACGAGCCCGCTGATGAAGCTGGTGTCCCGCGGCGACACTACGGTGGTGGATGCCTACCTGTCACCGATCCTGCGCCGCTACGTGCACGAGGTGGCTGATGAGCTGGGCGGTATCCGGCTGCTGTTCATGCAGTCCAACGGCGGCCTCACCGACGCGGCCAGCTTCCGCGGCAAGGACTCGATCCTGTCGGGGCCGGCCGGCGGCATCGTGGGGATGGCACGCACCGCCGCCGCGGCCGGCTTCGGCCGGGTGATCGGATTCGACATGGGCGGCACGTCGACCGACGTGTCGCACTACGCGGGGGAGTTGGAGCGGCAGTACGAGACACAGGTGGCCGGGGTCCGGATGCGGGCACCGATGCTGTCCATCCACACCGTGGCCGCCGGCGGTGGCTCCATCCTGCACTTCGACGGCAGCAGATACCGGGTCGGGCCGGATTCGGCCGGGGCGCACCCCGGGCCCGCGTGCTACCGGCGCGGCGGCCCGCTTACCGTCACTGACGCCAACCTGCTGCTCGGCCGCATCCAGGCCGGGCATTTCCCCCGGGTGTTCGGCGAGACCGGCGACCAGCCGCTCGACACCGAGATCACCAGGTCGCTATTCGCGTCGCTGAGCCGGGAGATCGAGCAGGCGACCGGCGACCGGCGGGGCCCCGAGCAGGTCGCCGCCGGGTTCCTCGATATCGCCGTGCAGAACATGGCCAACGCCATCAAGAAGGTCTCCGTACAGCGCGGGTACGACATCACCCGGTACGTGCTGTCCACCTTCGGGGGCGCGGGCGGCCAGCACGCCTGCGCCGTGGCCGATGCCCTCGGCATGACCAGGGTGCTCATCCATCCCCTCGCCGGGGTCCTCGCCGCCTACGGGCTCGGGCTCGCGGACATCATCGCGATGCGCGAGACGGCGGTGGAGGCACCGCTGTCCGCGGAACTGCTCGCCGAGCTGCCCGCCGCGCTTGCGCCGCTGGAGGCCGAAGCCCGCGCCGAACTGCTCGCCGAGGGCATACCGGCGGACCGGATACGTGCCGAGCGCCGCGCCCACCTCCGCTATGACGGCACCGACACGCCCGTCCCCGTCCCCATCGGACCCCTGGCCGGCATGATGAGCGCCTTCGAACAGGCGTACCGGCGCCGCTTCTCCTTCCTCATGCCGGACAAGACCGTCGTGGCGGAAGCCGTCTCCGTCGAGGTCATTGGTACGCACGAGAGCGGGGGCGGAGGTGATGCCAGTGCCCATCCGGGAAAAATGGCGGAGGAACAAGCGGATAGCCGGGCGCAGCCGGCCGGCCGGGCGGGGACCGGCGGCGGCCACGGCGCGCGGGCGGAGAGCCGCGTCCGGATGTTCACCGCGGGCACGTGGGCGCAGGCGGGACTGTTCCGGCGGGCGGGGCTGCGGCCGGGGCAGGCGGTCGACGGGCCCGCGATCATCGCGGAGAACCTGGCCACGACCATCGTCGATCCTGGCTGGCGCGCGGTCGTTACGGAGCGCTCGGATCTGCTGCTGTCCCGGGTGACGGCGCACCCACCCGCCTCCTCAGCCCCCCTCACTGCCGCCCCATCCCCCCTCACTGCCTCCCGATCCCCCCTCGCCGGGGCCGATCCGGTCATGCTGGAGATCTTCAACAACCTGTTCATGTCGGTCGCCGAGCAGATGGGGGTCCGGCTACAGTCCACCGCCCATTCGGTCAACATCAAGGAGCGGCTGGACTTCTCCTGCGCGATCTTCGACGCCGACGGCGGCCTGATCGCCAATGCGCCGCACATCCCGGTACACCTCGGCTCCATGGGTGAGTCCATCAGGACGGTGATAAACCGCAATAAAGGACACATGAAGCCCGGTGATGTCTACGTGCTCAACGACCCCTACCATGGCGGCACGCATCTCCCGGACATCACCGTTGTCACTCCCGTGTTCGAAGAGGGCGGGAGGGCGACGGAGGGGAAGACGCCTGGCATCTGGTTCTACGTCGCCTCACGCGGCCACCACGCGGAAATAGGCGGCATTTCCCCCGGATCGATGCCCGCGTTCAGCCGGCGCGTCGAAGAAGAGGGCGTGCTGATCGACAACTGGCTGCTGGTCGAGCACGGGACGCTGCGGGAGGCGGAGACGATCCGCCTCCTCACCAGCGCCGGGTACCCGTCCCGCGATCCCGTCACCAACATCGCCGACCTGCGCGCCCAGGTCGCCGCCAACGAGAAGGGCATCCAGGAACTGCAGCGCATGGTCCGGCAGTTCGGGCTCGACGTAGTACTTGCCTATATGGGACACGTCCAGGACAACGCGGCCGAGGCGGTCCGGCGGGTCATCACGGCGCTCCCGGACGGCGAGTACGCCTACGAGATGGACAACGGCGCGGTGATCCGGGTTGCGGTGCGCGTCGACCGCGTGACCAGGACAGCGGAGGTCGACTTCACGGGGACTTCAGCCCAGCTCAGCGACAACTTCAACGCGCCGTCCTCGGTCGCCATGGCGGCGGTGCTGTACGTGTTCCGCACGCTGGTGGACGACGAGATCCCGCTGAACTCCGGGTGCCTGAAGCCGATAAACGTGATCATCCCGCCGGGCACGATGCTGTCGCCGGAGTACCCGGCCGCCGTCGCGGCCGGCAACGTGGAGACTTCGCAGGCGGTCACCGGGGCGCTGTACGCGGCGCTCGGCGCGATGGCCGAGGGATCGGGGACGATGAACAACGTGACATTCGGCAACGCGCGGTACCAGTATTACGAGACGGTGGCCAGCGGGTCCGGCGCGGGCGACGGGTTCGCCGGGACCGATGTGGTGCAAACGAAGATGACCAACTCACGGCTCACCGATCCTGAAGTCCTCGAATGGCGTTACCCGGTGCGGCTGGAGTCGTACGAGATCCGCCAGGGCAGCGGCGGGGAAGGGCGCTGGCGCGGCGGGAACGGCGGCGTGCGGCGGCTTCGCTTCCTCGAGCCGATGACAGTCACGACGCTCAGCGGGCATCGCCGCGTCCCCGCGTTCGGCATGGCAGGCGGTTCGCCGGGCGCGCTCGGGCGGCACTGGATGGCGCACCCGGACGGTTCCGTGACGCCGATGAGCGGCTGTGACTCGGTCCAGGCCGCGGCCGGGGATGTCTTCGTGATCGAAACTCCCGGCGGGGGCGGCTTCGGCCGGCCGGACGGGTCTGGCGGGTCTGGCGGGTCTGGCGGCTGATCCGGCCCGGACTACAGCGCCGGGCTGGTGAAGCCGATCGCCTGCTCGCCGGCCAGCTCGCGGCAGGCGGCGCGGAGGTCGCCGGCGGTCACGGTGGTGAGGTCCTCGGCGGTCGCGGCGAACGCGCTCTCCAGGGTCGGCGTGTCGGTGCTGCCCCCCTGGAACTGACCCTCGGCGGGACCGCCCTGCTCTTCCGCGCGCCGGCCTGGGCGGCGCTCACCGGCGCCCAGGCGGCCGCCCGGCTCCAGCCGGGACCCAGAGGGTGCACCCGGCCAGCCAGGCCCGCAGGAACGGTTGAGACGATCCGGCGACCACAGCGGGATGGGCGTGCCGTACGCGGCGGGCCCCCGGGTACGGCCGCGGGCCAGCGCGGCGGTCAGCCGGCCTCAGCCTCTCGCTCGGCGGCCGGGCGCGGCCGCAGCCAGGCCTCGGCTTCGTCGTCCACCGCCGGGCTCCCGCGCACTGCTCCGGCCGGGTCAACGTCGGCGGGCTGGCTGGTGGGCACGGGGCTGAAACCCGTGGCGTTCGAGCCGGCCAGCTCGCGGTAGGCGGCCCGCAGGTCGTTGGCGGTCACGGTGGTGAGGTCTTCGGCGGTCGCGGCCTCGCCCAGGCGCACGACGCGGACGTCGCGGTGGGCGCAGGCCCGCTCGAACAGGGAACGCGCGAACCGGCCGTTGCCGAGCTCGTTGATGCGGCGCTCCGTGCCGCCCGCGTGGCTGAAGGTCTCATCCAGGACGACGAGCGCTTCGCGGTCGAATGAGTCGCCGGCTTGCTCCGCGAGCAGGGCGGTGATGTCGGCCAGGTCCGCGGGCGAGTAGCTCGGGAACTCGATCCGGGTGCTGAACCGGGAGGCCAGCCCGGGATTGCTGCGCAGGAACCGGTCCGTGTCGGCCGGGTAGCCGGCCAGCACGATGACGAGCCGGTCGCGGTCGTCTTCGGCACGCTTGAGCAGCGTCTGGACGGCTTCGGCCCCGAACGCGTCGCCGCCGGAGTAGCCCTCGTTGTGCAGCGAATACGCCTCGTCGATGAACAGCACCCCGCCGAGCGCGGAGTCGACGAGCTTGTTGGTCTTGATCGCGGTCGCGCCGAGGTGCTCACCGACCAGATCGGCGCGCTGGGCCTCGACCACCTCCGGGCGTACCAGCAGGCCGAGGGCGGCGAAGATGCGCCCGAGGATGCGCGCCACCGTGGTCTTGCCGGTGCCCGGTGGCCCGGTGAACACGAAATGCCGGGTCGGCGGCTGGCTGGTCAGGCCCTGGCGGCCGCGCAGCTTCGCCACCTGCAACTGGGCCGCGATCGCGCGGACCTGCTGCTTGACCGGCTCCAGCCCGATCAGCTCGTCCAGCTCGGCGAACGCGCTCTCCAGGGTCGGCGTGTCGGTGTAGCCGCGCAACCGGGACGTCAGCTCGGCGAAGGCCCGCTGCAGGTCGCC
>JBEKCN010000321.1:0-5350 GCA_050014855.1 Streptosporangiaceae bacterium
GAGATGTGGCTGGTCCCGGCGCCTAGCGTACCGTTCACCGAGTGCGATCCAGGGGAGTGTGAGCTGCGCAGGCAGTCGAACTCGGTGAGCAGGCGGCCGGAGGTGGACCGCAGGCTGACCCGGGCGTCCGGCGCGGCCGGCAGCCGCAACGCGACGTCGGACGACACCGTGGCGACGCGTACGTCGCCCGGCTTACCCAGGTAGACGTCGGCGGTCACGCGGCCGGTGACCGTCTTGGCGTCCAGCCGGTCCAGCGACCCGCCCGCGAGGGTCAGGTCTCCTGATACCGAGTTGAACGTGACCTGGCCGTTGATGTCCTGGGCCTCGACGTCGCCTCCCACCGTGCGCGCGTCGACCTTCCCGTTCAGCCCATCGAGAGTGATCGCGCCCGAGACGCTCTTGACCGAGGTCCGGGCCGTGACCCCGGACACGATCGCGGTCGCGGCCACCACGCCCACCTGGGCCGGGCAGTCCCGTGGCACCGTGACCATCAGCTCCGCGGAGTGGTTACGGGGCCGCAGCCATTCCAGCAGGCCGTCCCAGGTCAGGTCCTCATAGCTGATCGTCAGCAGCCCGTCCTCGTGGGTCACGGTAAGCGGCTGGCCGCTGATCCGGGTGATGTCGAGCGCGGGGGCCTCGCTGGTGGCCAGGATGGCCACCGAGCCGGCGATGGCCCGTACCCGCAGGGCGGTCACGTCGTCGAAGGCGAGACGCGTCGGTGCGTCCACTGTCCACTGTGGCATCGGCTGTCTCCGTTCACCATGGGCGGTCCGGCGTGGCTGGCTGGATGGCCCGGCTGAGCGTCTCCGTCAGTCATGTCAATGCTCACGATATATCTTGTCTTGTGTTCGTCACAATGGGGCGTTTCGCCAGCTGAGCACGCCGCGTCCGGCGCTGGCGACGATACCGGGGCCAGCGCCGGGCGATGATGCGGTCAGTCGTCCTCGTCGAGCCGCGCCAGCCAGGTGGCGAGCCGGTCCACCGCGGTTTCGAACTCCGGGTTCAGGTCCACGAAATCGCGCAGCCGCCCGGCCAGCCAGGACACGGTGACCTGTTCGTCGCCGCGCTGGTCTTCGAGCTCTTCTATGCCACGGTCGGTGAAATACATCTGCTCTCCGTGCCGCCAGCGGTCAGCTGAGGGCCGCCGCGATCAGTTCCTTGTGTGTCGCAGCGTGCTGCTTGGCCGAGCCGGTCGCCGGGGCCGAGCTCGCCGGCAGCGACACAAGCTCCAGCTTGCGGCCCAGCAGTTCGGGCAGCCTCAGCGCCATCCGCGGCCAGGCCCCCATGTTCGCCGGCTCCTCCTGGGCCCAGACCAGTTCCTCCGCCCGCGGGTACCGGGCCAGCTCGGCCTTGAGTTCGTTCAGCGGCAGCGGGTACAGCCGCTCCACCCGGACGATCGCGATGGGCGAGCCGGCGTCCTGCCGCCGTGCGATCAGATCCCAGTAGATCTTGCCCGAGCAGAGCAGCACCTTGCGTACCTGCGCCGCGTCGAACTCCGGCGCCTCCCCTATCAGCGGCTGGAACGAGCCGCTGGTGAAGGCCGACGCCGGGGACGTCGCCGCCTTCAGCCGGAGCATCGACTTCGGCGTGAAGACGATCAGCGGCTTACGCCGGCCGGACATGCCCTGCCAGCGCAGCAGGTGGAAGTAGCTGGCCGGCGTGGTGGGCTGCGCGACGGTCATGTTGTCCTGCGCGCAGAGGGTGAGGAAGCGCTCGATCCGGGCCGAGGAGTGGTCCGGGCCCTGGCCCTCGTAGCCGTGCGGCAGCAGCAGGACCACACCGGAGTGCTGGCCCCACTTCTGCTCGCCCGCGCTGATGAACTCGTCGATGATCGACTGGGCGCCGTTGAAGAAGTCACCGAACTGGGCCTCCCAGCACACCAGCGCGTCCGGCCGGGCCACCGAGTAGCCGTACTCGAAGCCCACCGCGGCGAACTCCGACAGCAGCGAGTCGTAGATGTAGAACTTGCCGGACCCGCTGTCGAACCTCTTGAGCGGCGTGTACTCGTTGCCGTTCCGGCGGTCCACTACGACCGCGTGCCGCTGGCCGAACGTGCCGCGCCGGCTGTCCTGGCCGACGAGCCGGACGGGCCGACCGTCGAGCAGCAGGCCCCCGAAGGCGAGCAGCTCACCGGTGGCCCAGTCGATGGTGTCATCGGCGACCATGGCCGCGCGCCGGGCCAGCTGGGGCTGCAGGCGCGGATGCGGCGTGAAGCCGTCGGGCATGCTGACCTGGGTCTCGATCACCTGCTTGACCGCGTCGGCGCTGATGGCCGTGGCCACTGCGGTGTGGTTGACCGGGCGTCCCTCGGGCTCCGGCCGGACCACCGCGCCCGGCTCGGGTGGCCGCTGGACCGCCTCGTGGGTCTCGGTGAAGGCCCGCTCGAGCTGCCGCTGGTAGTCCCGCAGCGCCGCCTCGGCCTCTTCCATCGTGATGTCGCCCCGGCCGATCAGCGATTCGGTGTACAGCTTGCGGGTCGAGCGCTTGGCCTCGATGAGGTCGTACATCAGCGGCTGGGTGAACGAGGGGTTGTCGGCCTCGTTGTGACCGCGCCTGCGGTAGCAGACCATGTCGATCACGACGTCCTTGTGGAAGGACTGCCGGTACTCGAAGGCCAGCTGCCCGACCCGGACCACCGCCTCCGGGTCGTCACCGTTCACGTGGAAGATCGGGGCCTGGATCATCCGGGCCACGTCGGTGGCGTAAACGCTGGACCGGCCGGACTGCGGCCCGGTCGTGAAGCCGAGCTGGTTGTTGATCACGATGTGCACGGTGCCGCCGGTGCGGTAGCCACGCAGCTGGGACAGGTTCAGGGTTTCGGCGACCACGCCCTGCCCGGCGAACGCCGCGTCACCGTGCATGAGGATCGGCAGCACCGTGAAGCCGCCTTCGCCGCCCTTGTCGAGCACGTCCTGCTTGGCCCGCACTACGCCCTCGAGCACCGGGTCTCCGGCCTCCAGGTGGCTGGGGTTGGCCACGAGTGAGGTCGGGATCTCGGCGCCGTCCGGGCTCTTGAACGTCCCGTCCGCACCGAGGTGGTACTTCACGTCGCCGGACCCGTGCGTACTGCGGGGGTCCATGTTGCCCTCGAACTCGTTGAAGATCTGCCCGTAGGACTTGCCGACGATGTTGGCCAGCACGTTGAGCCGGCCGCGGTGCGCCATGCCCAGCACCGCCTCGTCCAGCTCCGCCTCGGCCGCCTCGGTGATCACGGCGTCCAGCAGCGGGATCAGCGACTCCGCGCCCTCCAGCGAGAACCGGCGCTGCCCGACGAACTTGGTCTGCAGGAACATCTCGAACGCCTCGGCCACGTTCAGCCGGGACAGGATGCGGATCTGCTCGTCGTGCCCCGGCCGCTCGTGCGGCCGCTCGATCCGGGCCTGGATCCACGCCCGCTCGTCGGGCTCCTGGATGTGCATGTACTCGACGCCGACCGTGCGGCAGTAGGAGTCGCGCAGCACACCGAGGATCTTGCGCAGCTTCATCAGCGGCTGGCCGCCGAAGCCGCCGGTGGCGAACTCGCGCTCCAGATCCCACAGCGTCAGGCCGTGCTGGTTGATGTCGAGGTCGGGGTGCCTGCGCTGGGGGAACTCCAGCGGGTTGGTGTCGGCCATCAGGTGACCGCGCACCCGGTAGGCGTGGATGAGCTCCTGCACCCGGGCCGGCTTGGTGATGTCCTTCTCGTGCCCGGCGGCGATGTCCCTGACCCAGCGGACCGGCTCGTACGGGATCTGCAGCGCGGTGAAGAGGTCGTCGTAGAAGCCGTCCTCGCCCAGCAGCAGCTGGTGGATCCGCCGCAGGAACTCCCCGGACTGCGCGCCCTGGATGATCCGGTGGTCGTACGTCGAGGTCAGCGTCACCTGGCGGCTGACGGCCAGCCGGGCCAGGGTCTCCTCCGACGCGCCCTGATAGGCCGCCGGGTACTCCATCGCGCCGACCCCGACGATGCAGCCCTGCCCCGGCATGAGGCGGGGAATCGAGTGCACGGTCCCGATGGTGCCCGGGTTGGTCAGGCTGATCGTCGTGCCCGCGAAGTCCTCGACCGTCAGCTTGCCGATGCGGGCCTTGCGCACGACTTCCTCGTACGCGCTCCAGAACTGGCGGAAGTCCATCGCCTCGGCGCCCTTGATGTTGGGCACGAGCAGCTGGCGGGAGCCGTTATCCTTGCTCACGTCGATGGCCAGCCCGAGATTGACGTGCTCCGGCGTGATCAGCGTCGGCTTTCCGCCGTCCTCGGCGAACGAGTCGTTCATGGCCGGCATGGCATCGAGCGCGCGGACGACCGCGTACCCGATCAGGTGGGTGAACGAGACCTTGCCGCCCCGGCCCCGCCGCAGGTGGTTGTTGATGACGATGCGGTTGTCGATCAGCAGCTTGGCCGGGATGTCCCGGACACTGGTCGCGGTAGGCACCGTGAGGCTGCTGGACATGTTCACGGCCGTCCGGGCGGCCGCACCCCGCAGTCGGCTGTGCTGCCCGGCCGGCGGGGCCGCGACCTGCGGCTGCGGCGCGGCCTGACTGGGCGCAGGCGGCGCGGGAGCAGGCGGCGCGGGAGCGGCCCGGCGAGGAGCGGAAGGCTCAGGAGCGGGCGGGGCGGGGCGGGGCGGCGCCGGGGCTGTGGGGGCCGCCCCGGCCTGTGCCACCGAGCCGGTCGCGGTGCGGGCGGGCGCCGCGCCGTTGGCCGGGGCGCGCGAAGACCGCTCCTCGTCGGCGGTGTCGTTCGGCCGGTAGTCGGAGAAGAAGCTCCACCAGGCCTGATCGACCGACCCGGGATCGGCGAGATACCGCTGGTAGAGCTCCTCCACCAGCCACTGGTTGGCGCCGAAGTCGGACGCAGTCAGGTGCGGTTCGGGCGCGGGCCGACTCGCCGCGGCGCTTGTGGCGCGGGGCGGCTGGCTGGCT
This sequence comes from Streptosporangiaceae bacterium, assembly GCA_050014855.1. Taxonomy (GTDB): domain Bacteria; phylum Actinomycetota; class Actinomycetes; order Streptosporangiales; family Streptosporangiaceae; genus Bog-532. The sequence continues at coordinate 4,903 of JBEKCN010000321.1, forward strand.
CTGAGCGGCTCGTCCGGCCTGCCGGTGGGCTGTGCCGCCCTGGCTGGGGTCGGCTCGGCTTCGCTGAGGTCCGCGGTGGCACGCGGTGACTCAGAAGACACAGGGGATGTCGCCCTCTTCCGCACTTGAATGCAACGTTGCTTAACATAAAGATTACCTGGCAGCACGGCCCCCTGGGCATGAACAGCCCGGCCCCCCTGGGCATGAACAGCCCGGCCCCCCGGGCATGAAGAAGTTAAGCCGGCCGCTCACCCTTACGTTTCCTTTGACGTCCCCCCGTCGTGATCGATGGGGATTCCTCCAGTGACGTCCCCCCGTCGTGATCGATGGGGATTCCTCCAGCGCGGCTCACGCCGCGCTCCGGTGGGTTTCTCCTTCAGCGCCGACTGCCGCGAGGCGCGGTCTTACACCGGTTCCGCCGGCGTTTGAGTTGTCCGCTCGCCCGGCG
>JBEKCN010000322.1:0-5340 GCA_050014855.1 Streptosporangiaceae bacterium
GGCGCTGGTCGGCACCGGGTTCGGCTACCTGCCGGGCCGCCGCCGGGTCCAGGGCGAGGTCGTGAGCGCGCTGCTGCCGCACATCCGTGACATCCGGCGGGGCGGCTCAGCGGCGGTCGATCTGTGCCTGGTGGCGGCCGGGCGGCTGGACGCGTTCTACGAGCGGGGCCTCAACTACTGGGACTACGCGGCCGGCGCGCTGATCGCGGCGGAAGCGGGCGCCCGGGTCACCGGCCTGGCGGGTCGCCCGCCGAGCAGCTCGATGACCGTCGCCGCGGGCCCTGGCCTCTACGAGGCGCTCACCGGTGCCCTGGCCACGCTCAACCCGGAGCGCGACGCCTGAGCGCGGAAGCTCAGGCGACGGCGGGCTCGGGGATGCCGTGCGCGACGGCGATCTCCCGCAGGTGCGCGATCTCGTCGAGCTGAGTATCGGTGAGATCAGCGTCCCCGGCGGCCCGCGCGGCCAGCAGTGAGGCGTGCGCTTCCCTCAGCCGGTCCTGCAGTGTGGCGGCGAACTCGCCCATGCGACTCCCTACGGTCGGACCCCCGGCTGGTCGCGCGAACGCGCGCAGTGCCGCGAGTCTTACCCCACCGGCAATTGCGGCTAAACGCGGTTCCGGGACCCAAACCCGCGAAGGGGAATGAGATCCGGGACACACGGGCATACCTGTCCGGGCGATGCGTTGTACCGAGGGCGCACGCTGGCTCGAACGGGAAAAATATGCCGGTACACTACCCCTCCGGCGGTACTCGGCGCCGTCTGCGGGCCAGCAGGGACCCGCGCGGGTCCGGCTGCCGGGAGACGCGGGAAACGGAGGTGCGATGCACGTCACATCCTCCGCGGCAGGACACCCGCTGCGCTGCGTGTGCCCGGCGCGCAAACATGACAGAATTCCCCGCCGGAATCGGGCACAACTAGGCCCTCCCAAGCGTTACACCCGCGCGATGAACAGGCGCACGACGTATGGAGGGGGAAAGAATCACCATGGCTACTGATTACGACAGCCCGCGGAAGACGGACGACGACCTCACTGAGGACAGTCTCCAGGAACTGCAGGCACGCCGGATGGACCAGTCATCGAGCACGATCGACATCGACCCGGACGAGGTGGCTGAGTCACTTGAGCTGCCGGGTGCGGACCTGTCGAACGAAGACTTGTCCGTCCGGGTCATCCCACGGCAGGCGGACGAGTTCACGTGCTCACGCTGCTTCCTTGTGCACCACCGCAGCCAGCTTGCCGAGGATCGCAACGGCCAGCTTGTCTGCCGGGAGTGCGCGGCCTGACCCACGCACCCACCCGTCAGTTACTGCGCCTGTCCGCGGGATACCTGAATCCGAGGCCGGGAGCGCTTGAGCGGTCCGCCGCCGCGCTCCCGCCCTTGCCGGGCCGTCCTGGCTCCGCGTCGTCAGTCTTTAGGCGTCAGTCTTCAGGCTGGCCACCCTGGTGAGCGTATAGCTGCTTGGTCGCGGCCCGCGTCGCGAGCAGCCGCGCCGACTCCAGCACCACGCCGGTGACGATGGCCCAGCCGAGCGCCTCCTTCATGCCGACTTGCGGGTCCTCCGGATGAACGGGCGGCTCCTTGCCCGTCGTCCGCGTCCACACGAACGCGACGATCTTGCGGGCCACGAACGCCGCGGCGAACGCGGCGATTCCCCCGGCCACCTTGGTAGCGATATCTGTGCGCTGGTCCGACATGCCAGTGCTTCCTCCAAACCCCATTGGTCAGATCATTTCACGTGCGGTGTCCTTCGGCCGGCACCGCTCGATCACGGCGGCCAGCTCAGCCGGCCGGCGGGTCCCGACCAGCCAGTACGGCACCTGCCCGGCCGGGTCCCTGATCGCGACGTACACCGCGGTCTTGAGGAACGGCCGGATCAGCATGTACGCGGCGGGATCGGCCCGGGGTCCCCGCATCGCCTCGGCCTGCCGCGCGTCCAGCGCGCGAACCTCGGTGACCTGGGACAGCGGCAGCGCGGCCCGGGCCGCGCGGAGCTCGCCGTCGCCGACCTCGATCACCCCGGAGCTCCAGGCGAGCAGCCCGGCGATGTAGCCAATGGTAAAGACGATGTAGATGATCCCCACGATGGGCCCCCGCAGGTTGGCATAGACGCCGTACGTGCCCAGCAGGATGATCACGGGCACGCCCAGGAGCCACCATGCCGCGGGCACGGCGAGCCGTTCGCGGTAATCGCGCATGCCGTCAACCGTAGTTGGTTAGATGGGCTCATGGTGGAGCGGTCCGGACGGGGTGCTGGCCGCGGCGTTGGCCAGCGGGCCCGGCAACTGCTCACCGATGCCCGGGCCGGCATCCGGAACGCTGAGGAGCGCCGGAATGCCGCGGGCCGGGCGCAGCCGGACGATCACGCCCGCGAGGCCGCGGCGAACGGCCTGGCGGCCTCGCCCGCGCCGGACGCGCTGTACCCGCCCGATGCCCCGCATGAGCCGCAGCGGGCTGACGGGCCCCAGACAGCTGGTGGAGCCTTTCCAGCCGATGGGGCCGTCCCGCTGGCCGAGCCCGGCCAAGGCGGGGGACTGGTACCGCGCTGGCTGCAGGTGGCCGGGGGCTGGGCCTGGCGGCTGCTGTTCATCGCCATTGTGATCTACCTGGCCTACCGGGTGGCCGGCCGGCTGGCGCTGGTGGTGATCCCGTGCGCGGGCGCGCTGCTGCTGACCGCCCTGCTGAAGCCGCTCGCCGCCCGCCTGCACCGCGTCGGCCTGCCGATGCTGGCCGCGACCTGGTGCACCCTGCTCGGCGCGGTGATCGTGCTCGCCGGCACAATCACCCTGGTCACGATCCGGGTGCGGGCGGAGTACGACGGCCTGGTGACCCAGGTCCGGCACACGTCACATCAGGTTCAGGCCTGGCTGGCTGGGCCGCCGCTGCACCTGAAGACCACGAGCCTGCAGACCTCCTCGAACAAGCTGCTGACCTACCTGGGCCAGCACAAATCGCTGGTCGCAGGCACGGTCCTGACCGGCAGCCAGATCGTCTTCGAGGTGCTCGGCGGCATCGTGCTCATGCTCTTCGTGACGTTCTTCCTGATCAAGGACGGCGGGCGGATCTGGGCGTGGCTGACGAGCGCCTTCGGGGCGGACGGCAGCCAGCGGGCGAACCGGGCGGGCCGCGCAGCCTGGCAGGCCGTTGTGTTCTACGTCCGGGGCACGGTCCTGGTGGCGGCCATTCACGCCGTCGTTATCGGCTCCGCGCTGACGATCATGAGCGCGCCGCTGGTCGCGCCGCTGGCTGTCCTGGTCTTTCTCGCAGCGTTCATCCCGCTCGTAGGCATCCTGTTCGCCGGGAGCGTGATCATCCTGATCACGCTCGCGACGAAAGGCTGGATCGCCGCGGTCATCCTGCTCGGCATCTTCATCGCCGAGAATCAGGTTGAGAGCCACCTGCTGCAGCCGCTGGTCGTCGGGCGCATCATCCGGCTGCATCCGCTTGCGATCATCCTCGTGCTCGCTGTCGGCGGCATCGTGGCCGGTATCCCGGGTGCCGTGGTGGCCGTCCCAGTGGCCGCGGCGATCACCCGCGCGGTGCCGGAACTGCGGCGGCGCTACCCGCTGGCCCTGCCTGTCCCGGTCCGCGGTGATTCGGGCCCGGCTCCTCCCGTACCGCGCTAGGGTCACTGGGTGTAAGGAGCTGGCCGTACCGCGCTGCACGCCCCACTGTGGCCACGCCGCCGGGCCGGGCGCTATCCCGGTCGGCCGGCTCCCTGGGGATCCAGCCGCCAGGAATCGCGAGGACTGACGCCCATGAACGGACCCGACCGGGTCGACGTGCTGATTCAGCGGCTCGATCCGGGCCTGCCGCTGCCGGCCTTCGCTCATCCGGGTGACGCCGGCGCGGATCTGTTCGCGGCCGAGGACGTGGACCTCGGGCCGGGGGAGCGGGCCCTGGTCCCGACCGGGGTCGCTATCGCGCTGCCCGACGGTTACGCCGCGTTTGTGCACCCGCGGTCCGGACTCGCCGCGCGGCTCGGGGTCACGATCGTGAACGCGCCGGGCACGGTGGACGCCGGCTACCGCGGCGAGATCAAGGTCACGCTGCTGAACACCGACCGTTCGCAGCCGGTCAGCTTCCGGCGCGGCGACCGGATCGCCCAGCTGATCATCCAGCGGGTCGAGCGGGTGCGCTTCCATGAGGCGGAATCGCTGCCCGGGTCGGCCCGCGCCGACGGTGGCTTCGGCTCCACCGGCGGCCACGCTGCCAGTGTGACGGTACCGTGAATTCGTTAGGAAGGCTCATCGCGGGGAAGCCTGCGTATACATCACGGGGCCTTCCTGCCCGCCGCGGGAGAGTGCCGCTCGCGGGAGATTCCCCGGGGACGTGACAAAGGAGCGTGCGAAGTGTTCCGTCGGCGTCGACGCGAAGACGCGGACCAGGCCAGTTCGGGCTATGCTGGCGCGGAGGACACCGCCGGGGCCACGGACGACGGCTGGGCGGACTCCGATGAAGCAGGCGACTGGGACGACGCTCAGGCCGCGCCCGGCGAGGACGCACGCCCCGCCGGCCCGCCGCCTCCCGGTCTGCGCGGCGGCCCGTGGGACGCCAACGACGCCTACCCGCAGCGGGACCGGGCCGACTTCGGTAGCCTGCTGGTGCCCATCGAGCCCCCGCAGCAGATCGAGCTGGCCACGGACGGGCAGCGGTTCATCTGGGTCACGGTGAAGAGCGGCCACAGCGAGCTGCGGGTGCACGCCTTCGCGGCCCCCCGCAGCGGCGGACTGTGGCAGGACGTACGGCAGGAGATCGCCGAGGAACTGGCCACGGCCGGCACCCCCGCAGAGGAGACCGAGGGCCCCTTCGGGACCGAGGTGTTCGCGCATGTGCCGATGGAGCCGGGGAACGCGGCCGCGGGCACCCGCCCGGTCCGTTTCGTCGGGATCGACGGGCCGAGGTGGCTGCTGCGCGGGCTGATCATCGGCGCGGCGGCGACCGGCGACGAAGCACCCGAGCCGTTCGAGGAACTGCTCAGCGACATCGTGGTCGTGCGCGGGGACCACCCGATGCCGCCGCGGGACATGCTGGAGCTGCGGCTTCCGCCGGAGGTTCAGCAGGCGCTGGAGGCACAGGCCGGTGGCCAGCCCGCCGAGCCGGACGAGGAAGGCCGCTTCCACACGGACCTGAACCCGTTCGAGCGCGGGCCAGAGTTCACCGAGACCCGCTGAGCCCGCCGCCCGGGAACTGGTCCCGCCGAGTTAACGCACGGCAACATGTCCTTAACACGGCCGCGCTAGCGTGCTCGCATGGGGATCGCTATCGGCGTGGAGATCAAGGTCGAGCGGCCGCGTGTCCGGATATCGGGCACCGTGCAGGTCATCCGGCACGACCGGA
>JBEKCN010000323.1:0-5334 GCA_050014855.1 Streptosporangiaceae bacterium
GTGATTCAGACCGCGCGATCAGTCGGGGAAGTCGGCCAGGGAGTCCAGCGGGATCTGCAGCCAGGATGGCCGGTGCCTGGCTTCGTACATCACTTCGTACACCGCTTTGTCCAGCTGAAGGGCACGCAGCAGCACCTCGTTGGCCACCGGGTCGGGTCCGCCCGCTTCGGCGTAACCGGCGCAGAACGCGGCACTGTTGCGCCGGATCCACTCCCGGGCCACTCCGTGCAGCCGTTCCGCGTCCGGGTGGTTGAGCAGCTGGAAGCGGGCCGCGTAGTCGAACGAGCGGAGCATCCCGGCCACGTCCCGCATGGGGGAGGAGCGGGCCCGCCGCTGGGACAGCGGGCTGGCCGGCTCACCTTCGAAGTCGAGGATGATCCAGCCCGTCTCGGTCCGCATGACCTGGCCGAGGTGGTAGTCGCCGTGCACCCGCTGGGCCGGCACCGGCTCGTTGAGCTTGGCCAGGCTGGAGTAGGCGCTGCCGATCATGTCGGTGTACCGGGCCAGTTCGGGCACGGCGGCGGTGGTCAGGTCCAGCCGCCGGAACATCTGCTCCGCCAGGTCGTGGATGGCGTCCGGGGACAGCTCGTCCGTGCCGAACGCCTCGGCCAGGTCGCCGTGCACCTGTGCCGTCGCCGCACCGAGCCGGCGGGCCTCGCCGGCGAAGTCACCGCCGGCGCCGGCCGCGCCGGCCGCGTCGGCCCCGGGGCCCTGATCGCCGGAGCCGGTCAGCCGAGAGCCGGTCGGCACCGGGAACGGGCCGGTGGCGTACGTGTCACTCGCGTAGAGGTTGCTGGCGTACAGGTCGCGGACGCTGGTCGCCGCGAGTGTCCACCCGTCGGTGGCCGTCCGCAGGTACCGGGACAGGATCGCCAGCGTGGTCGTGACCCCATCCATGATCGTCTCGATCGAGCCGAACGGTTCGGCCACGTGCGGTGAGCCGAGCCGGGACAGTGCGGAGGTGACCTCCAGGTCGGGGTTCGGCCCGGGGAAGACCCGGCGGAATACCTTCAGGATGGACTGCTCGCCGAACACGAGGCTGGTGTTGCTCTGCTCCGCGGTGAGCACGATGCTGTCCAGCTCGGTCTCGATCTCGGCGCCGGGCTCGCGGGTGAACGTCAGGGACTCGATGGTCTGGCTGGCCGCGATGGCGCGGATCAGGTGGCGCGTCAGAGCCGGGTCGTGCAGGGCGTCGTACACGTGCCGGCCGTCGTCGGCCGTGCCGATGCGGGCGTGCTCGAGCCAGTCAGGCAGCTGCGACCGGAGCCCGATCGGGATCTGATAGTGATCCGCGGTGGCTCCGTGCGAGACCAGGACGATCAGATGGCGCAGCGCAGGATCTCCCCCCGCGACCTCTGTGTCGGCAACTATGGCCAGGTCACGGAGGGTTCGGCCTTTGCCCGCGAACCACCGCTGCGCCAGCAGCCAGGTCGCGAGCTCATCCTCGAGTCTCATCACCTTGACATTCCCACTCCCCCGCAAGGGTCTCATGAAACCCCCGGGAACCTAGTGTCTCGGGAGGATTCGGGCGCTGCATTCCGGTCAGTTCAGGCCATCAGGGTCGTCAAGGCCCGATAGTTGCTCTATCGTCCCCTAGCGCTCGTGGTCCTCGCGCGGCGGGGGCAGCTGGAACCAGTAGAACCCGTGCCCGGGCAGGGTGAGCAGGTAGTTCAGCTCGCCGATCCGCGGGAACGTGACCCCGCCCATGCACTCCACCGGCGTCACCCCGCGGAAGCGCCGGAGGTCCAGCTCGACCGGCTGCGGGAAGCGGGACAGGTTGTTGACGCACAGGATCATGTCCGAGCCGTCCGGCCCCTGGTCGGACTCGGTGGTCCGCACGAAGGCCAGCACGCTCGGGTTGGAGGACACCAGCTCCTGGTACGCGCCGGTGCCGAAGACCGGGTGGCGCTTGCGGATCTCGATCATGCGCCGGGTCCAGTGCAGCAGCGAGCCGGGGTTGCGCGTCTGCGCCTCGACGTTGAGGGCCTGGTAACCGTAGATCGGGTCCATGATCGGCGGCAGGTACAGCCGCTGCGGGTCGGTGCTGGAGAAGCCGCCGTTTCGGTCCGGGGTCCACTGCATCGGAGTGCGCACCCCGTCCCGGTCGCCGAGCCAGATGTTGTCCCCCATGCCGATCTCGTCGCCGTAGTACAGCACGGGGGAGCCCGGCAGCGACAGCAGCAGCGCGGTGAACAGCTCGAGCTGGTTGCGGTCGTTGTCGAGCAGCGGCGCGAGCCGCCGCCGGATCCCGATGTTGGCCTTCATCCGGGGGTCCTTGGCGTACTCGGTCCACATGTAGTCGCGCTCGTCGTCGGTGACCATCTCGAGCGTCAGCTCGTCGTGGTTGCGCAGGAAGATGCCCCACTGGCAGCGGGCGGGGATCTGCGGGGTCTGCGCCATGATCTCCGAGATCGGGTAGCGCTGCTCGCGGCGGACGGCCATGAAGATGCGCGGCATCAGCGGGAAGTGGAACGCCATGTGGCACTCGTCGCCACCGGTCTCCGGGTCGCCGAAGTACTCGACCACGTCGGCCGGCCACTGGTTCGCCTCGGCCAGCAGCACCCGGTCCGGGTACAGCCGGTCGATCTCGGCCCGGATCCGCTTGAGGTACTCGTGCGTCTCCTTGAGGTTCTCGCAGTTGGTGCCCTCCCGCTCGTACAGGTAGGGCACCGCGTCCAGCCGGAAGCCGTCGATGCCGAGGTCGAGCCAGAAGCGCAGCACCTCGATCATGGCGTCCGCGACGGCCGGGTTCTCGAAGTTCAGGTCGGGCTGGTGGGAGAAGAACCGGTGCCAGTAGTACTGGCCGCGCACCGGGTCGTAGGTCCAGTTGGACTGCTCGGTGTCGACGAAGATGATGCGTGCCTCGGCGTACTTGTCGTCCGTGTTCGACCACACGTAGAAGTCGCCGAACGGGCCGTCCGGGTCGGCCCGCGAGGCCTGAAACCAGGGGTGCTGATCACTGGTGTGGTTCATGACCAGGTCGGCGATGACGCGGATGCCCCGCGTGTGTGCTTCCTCGACGAGCTCGACGAAGTCCCCGATGGTGCCGTAGTCGTCCAGCACCTTCATGAAGTCGGAGATGTCGTACCCGCCGTCCTTCAGTGGCGATTCGTAGATCGGCAGCAGCCAGATGCAGTCGATGCCCAGCCACTGCAGGTAGTCCAGGCGCGAGGTCAGGCCGCGGACATCGCCGGTACCGTTACCGCCGGAGTCCTGGAAGCCGCGTACCAGCACTTCGTAGAAGACGGCGCGCTTGTACCAGTCCGGATCCCGTGGCCGGTCGAAGGAGAACGGGTCGGGTACGGGCTCTCCGGGCGACGCCATGAATTCGGCTCTCTGGGGCGTGTACCGGTCCCTCGCCGCGTCGAGTTCTGTCACGACTGGTTCTCCTGCGTGTGCGTACTGTTACATTACTGGCTGGCGCATCCAGCCAGCCAGGCTCTACCGATCAGCGGTGACCGTGAAGATGTGCGCCGGTGTCACCGACGGGTCCAGGCGGACGTAGTTGGCCTGCCCCCATCGGTAGGACTTGCCGGTGAGCTCGTCGGTGACGGCGATCCGGGTTCCCCAGTCCATCCCCAGCGCCGGCAGGTCCAGCCACACGGTGGCCTCACGCGGCTGGTGCGGGTCAAGGTTGACGATCACCAGCACGGTGTCGGCCCGGTCGCAGCCGGGTTCTGCCCAGCCGGACGGATCTGCGGCTTCCTCCCGCGGGGTGACGCGCTTGGAGAAGCAGAGCCAATCCGGTTGATCAACAGTATGAAAGCGTAGGTTACGCAGCCGGTGCAGGGACGGGTGCGATTTCCGTATTCTATTGAGAGACGTAATCAACGGGACGATCGTGGCATTGTCCGCGGTGGCCTGGTCCCAGTCGCGGGGCCGGTATTGATATTTCTCCGAATCCATGTACTCCTCGCTACCGGGCCGTAGCGGGATGTTTTCGCACAGTTCGAACCCGGAGTAGATACCCCAGGTGGGCGACAGCATGGCGGCCAGCACAGCCCTGATTTCGAACGCCGGCCACCCGCCCTGCTGCAAATACTCGTGCAGGATGTCGGGCGTGTTGACGAAGAAGTTCGGCCGCATGTACGGCGCGGTCTCGCCGGCCAGCTCGCGCAGGTACTCGGTCAGTTCCTCGGCGTTGTTCCGCCAGGTGAAGTAGGTGTAGGACTGGTGGAAACCGGCCATGGCCAGGGCCCGCATCATGGCCGGCCGGGTGAACGCCTCGGCCAGGAAGATCACATCGGGGTCGGTCGCGCGCACCTCGGCCAGCAGCCGTTCCCAGAACGCCAGCGGCTTGGTGTGCGGGTTGTCCACGCGGAAGATCCGGACCCCGTGATCCATCCACAACCGGACGACCCGCAGTGCCTCCGCGTAAATTCCGGCTGGGTCATTGTCGAAGTTGATCGGGTAGATGTCCTGGTACTTCTTGGGCGGATTCTCCGCGTAGGCGATGCTGCCGTCCGCGCGGGTGGTAAACCACTCCGGATGTTCCTTGACCCAGGGGTGATCCGGCGAGGCCTGCAGCGCAAAGTCGAGCGCTACCTCCATGCCGAGGTCGCGGGTCCGCGCGACAAACGCGTCGAAGTCCTCGAACGTGCCCAGATCCGGGTGGATCGAGTCGTGCCCGCCGTCCGGGGCGCCGATGGCCCAGGGTGACCCGGGGTCGCCGGGCTGCGGGTCCAACGTGTTGTTCCGGCCCTTGCGGAACGCCATGCCGATCGGGTGCACCGGCGGCAGGTAGACGACGTCGAATCCCATCTCGGCGATCGCGTCCAGCCGCCGCTGCGCGGTACGGAATGTCCCGGACACCGGCTCACGCTGCCCCATCGGATCGATCTGGACGCCCTCTGAGCGCGGGAAGAACTCATACCACGACCCGTACAGCGCCCGCTCCCGGTCGACGGCCAGCGACATCCGCCGGGACCGGGTGACGAACTCGCGCAGCGGATAGGCCCACAGAATGCGGATGATCTCCGGCTGCCCGGTCACCGCGAGCCGGTCCCACGGGGTCAGCCCGGGGTCCCGGAGCGTGGCCGCCACCTCGGCCAGCGCGGCCCGCGCCACATCCGGCGGGATCGGCTTGCCGTCCGCCGCAGGGTCGTCCGGGCCCGGTTCCGCTGGCCGGATCCGGGAGGACCTGATGATCGACTTGGACGCCCGGTCGAACAGCAGGGCACCCTCGGCCATCATCAGCTCGATGTCCTGGCCCCGCGGCACCTTGATGCCCGCGTCGTGGTGCCAGTCGGCGATCGGATCCGCCCAGGCTTCGACGCGGAAGGACCAGTCGCCCGGGCCGTCCGCGGTCACCTCCGCGCCGTATCGGTCGGTGCC
>JBEKCN010000324.1:0-5331 GCA_050014855.1 Streptosporangiaceae bacterium
CAAGGCCAGGTGGTGGCCGACCTGGATCCGCTGAACACCCACCCCGATGACATCGTGGCCCTGCTGTCCGGGCAGCCGGTGGACTCCACCGCCCGCCGCCAGCTGACCCGGCTGCATGGCCTCGCCGACCGGCTGGTGTCGGCCGACCCTTCGTCGAGCCTGTCGCTGATCCTGTCCGCGCTCGGCGCGGCGCTCGGCACCCAGCGACTCTGCATGCATCTGGTCCGTGACCAGGCGCTGATCTGCGCCGCCTCGCTGGGCTTCGGGCCCGGCCAGCTCGGCGCGTGGGCCCAGCTGCCGTTCGGCTCGGCGGGCGGCCCGGTGGGCCTGGCCGCGTTGTCCGAGCGGCCGGTCATCGAGGCGAACGTGCGGTCCAGCCCGGCGTGGCTGCCGTTCGGTGACCTGGCCCGGATCGCCGGAGTGGCAAGTTCCTGGTCGGTTCCGGTGACTGGGCCCGGCGGGCTGAGCGGGGTCATCACGGTCTTCCGGCCGGAGACCGGCCTGCCGCAGCGCCAGGAACTGCAGCTCGTCACGCTCTACGCCGGGTACGCGGCGAGCACAGTGGAGCGCGACCGGCTGCTCGACCAGGCCACCGCGCGCAACCGCGTGCTGGAGACGATCCGCGAGATGCTCGAGAACCTGGCCGGCCCCATCCCGATGAACGACAGCCTGGTCATCGCCGTCCAGGCCCTGCGCCGCGGGCTGCAGGCCGACGAGGTCGCCCTGGTCACCAAGCCGGACGGGCAGGCTCCCCAGTGGCGGGCGTTCGCCGGGCCGCCGGGCGCCGACCCGGCGGACGCATCGCTCGCGCTGCGCGCTGCCATGGACACGGTGCTGGCCGAGGCCACCGGTGATGGTGCCGCCCGGCAGCTGATGGGGAATCAGGGACGGCGGGTCCGCCTGGTACCCTTCACCGCGGCGAACGGCCTGGCCGTGCTGCTGGCGAGCTGGCGGCAGCCCAGCGCGGCCAAGGCCGCGCAGGAAGAGAACGCTCTGATGGAGGACGCGGCGCACTCACTACGGCTCGCGCTGGACCGGGAGGAGGCCGGCCTGGCCCACCAGGAGACCGCCGCGCTGCGCCGGTCCGGTGAGCTGCAGCGGGAGTTCCTGTCCCGGCTGAGCCACGAACTGCGGACCCCGCTGACCGCGATCCGCGGCTATGCCTCCAGCCTCATGCAGCCGGACGTGACCTGGGACCGCAGCTCCCAGGACCGTTTCCTCGACCGGATCGCGGCCGAATCGGCCCGCCTCGGCCGCCTCGTCGACGACCTGCTCGACTTCTCCACGATCGAATCGGGCCTGATGCGGCTGCAGCCCGACTGGTGTGACATACCACTGGTCCTCCAAGCCGCGGTCGCCTGCCTGCCGCCGGCCGGTTCCGCCGCTGTCTCGGTCCGGTGCGGTCCCGAGCTTCCGGTAGTTTGGGCTGATCATGACCGGTTGGAACAGGTGTTCGTCAATTTGGTCAACAACGCGGTCGGCCACAATCCGCCGGGTACCCGGGTAGTGGTGACCGCCGGCATCGCGTCACCGTCGGAGATCGTGGTCACCGTGACCGACGACGGAACGGGCATTCCGGACGACATCGCCGCCGCGCCGTTCGAGGCGGGCCGCAGGCGGAAGACCCGCACCGGAGGGGCCGGGCTCGGCCTGTCCATCGCGCACGGCATCGTCGAAGCACACGGCGGCCACATCGAACTGCAGCGCCTGCAGCCCGGCACCCGCTTCCACGTCGTACTCCCGGTCGAGGCGAGCGAGCACCCGGCCGAGGCCAGCGGGCATTCCGCCGGACCCGCCCAGCACGCCATCGTGCCTGGGGAGGCGGCGGTTCCGTCCCGCGGCCGCCCCGGCCCCGCGGAGGTGGCGGCCCTGGTGCCCAGCGCCACCGCCCGGGGAGGCGGCCAGCATGAGTGATCCCGTGGCCAGCACCCGCGTCCTGGTGGTGGAGGACGACCCCAACATCGTCGACCTGATCCGGTCGAACCTGGCCGTGCGGGGCTTCGACACGGTGGTCTCCCAGGACGGCATGCGCGTCCTGAAGCTGCTGGAAACCGAGGACCCGGACATCGTGCTGCTGGACCTGATGCTGCCCGAGGCCGACGGTTTCGAGCTGTGCCGGCAGATCCGGGAGCGCTCGCTGGTCGGGATCATCGTGGTCTCCGCCCGCGGCGGCGAGCGGGACAAGGTGACGGCACTCAACATGGGAGCCGACGATTACCTGACCAAACCGTTCAGCATCGAGGAACTGCTGGCCCGCATCACCGCCACGCTGCGCCGCACCCGGCCCGCGGTGCTGCCCGAGCCGCAGACGCCGGAGATCACCGCGGGCGACGTCACCATCGACCTGGCCCGGCAGCAGGTGACCCGGCTCGGCCAGCCGGTCCATCTGACCCCGACCGAGTTCGCGCTGCTGCGGGAGCTGGCCACCAACCGCGGGAAGCTGCTCACGCACTCGCACCTGCTGCGCCGGGTCTGGGGTCACGGATACGAGACGGAGACCGAGTATGTCCGGGTCTACGTACGCAGGCTGCGGGCGAAGTTGGAGGTCGACGGGGGCGAGCCGCTGATCCTCACCCAGCCGCGGGCAGGCTACCGTTTTGCGCCAGAGTAATCACTGAGGCCGCTTCTGTGCCCAAGTTGTTAACACTATTTTTATGGCGGCGCGGCGATGTTAAGGGCGCGTTAATTCCCCTGGGTTTATGGTTTCGGTTTAAAAGCTGAGTTCGCAGTGCCTCGCGCGCGCAAGGGCGCAAGGATGCACCCCACCTGCGGACCCGCAAACAGTCGAGGTGATTTGTTTGAATCTGTTTACCAGAATTAGCTGGACGTCAGCGGCCGCCATAACCGCTGGTGTCGCGCTTGCGGCGTGTAGCAGCAGCGGCAGCAGCACGCCGTCTTCGAGCGCAAGCTCGAGTTCGGGATCGAGCAGCACACCATCCGTTTCCGCTTCGTCATTTAATCGAGACTTCTCTGTTATGGCGGCGCTGAAGCCGCTCGCCGCCCAAGGCAAGGGCAGTGTCGGCGTCATTCTGCCGGACACCGTTTCTTCGGCGCGTTATACCGAATTCGACGCGCCGTACCTGACCAAGGCCCTCACGACGGCAGGCCTGTCGTCGTCGCAGTTCTCCGTGCAGAACGCGCAGGGCAGCGACACGACCCAGTTCACCGACGCCCAGGAGGACATCACCAAGGGCGCCAGCGTCCTGGTCATGGACCCGCTGGACTCTGGCGTCGGGGCCAAGATCGAGACCTACGCCGCCCAGCACGGCGTCAAGGTGATCGACTACGACCGGCTGACCGTCGGCGGCAGCCGACAGTACTACGTCAGCTTCAACAACGTCCTGGTCGGCACCCTGATCGGGCAGGGCCTGACGGCCTGTGTCACGGCCTGGAACGTGAAGAGCCCGCAGGTGCTCGTCATGAGGGGCGCGCCGACCGACAACAACGCGACCCTGTTCGCCCAGGGCTACGAGGCCGTGCTGGCACCGAAGTTCTCCAGCGGCGCCTACAAGCAGGTCGGCCAGACCGCCGGGACCTGGGACCCGCCCACGGCGGAGACCGAGTTCCAGCAGCAGTACACCGCGCACAAGACCATCAACGCGGTCCTGGTGCCGAACGACGAGAACGCCGCGCCGATCATCCACTACCTGCAGTCGCTGAGCGTCAAGCCCAAGACCTTCCCGGTCACCGGGCAGGACGCGACGCTCGTCGGCCTGCAGAACATCCTGGCGGGCTACCAGTGCGGCACCGCGTACAAGCCCATCTACCTGGAGGCCCAGGCCGCCGCGGCGCTGGCCATGTACCTGCGGGCGGGGGTCACGCCGCCAGCGGCGCTGGCCAATGGCCACACCACGGATCCGCAGACCAAGAAGGTCGTCGCATCCGTCCTGCTGACCCCGAAGTGGGTCACTCCGTCCAACATGAACAGCACGGTCATCGCGGACAACTTCGTCCCGGCCAAGCAGCTGTGCACCGGCAGCTACGCGAGCGATTGCACGGCCAACGGCATCACCCCATGACCGTAGGATCTCAGCACCAGAACGGACGTGTTTGGTGACCACACCAAGCGCCGCTGACGGCGCCCGGCCCGCGGAAGCGGGCCGGGCGCCGTCTCCCGCGGCAACGACGGCCGACCGCCCCACCCAGGAGCCACCGCTGCTGGAACTGCGCGACATCGGCAAGAACTTCGGCCCTGTGCAGGCGCTGAGCGACATCAACCTGACCATCCCGACGGGCCAGGTGACCGCCCTCGTGGGTGACAACGGCGCTGGCAAGTCGACCCTGATCAAGACCGTCTCGGGAATCTGGCAGCCGGACGAGGGCCAGATCTTCTGGCAGGGCAGCCCGGTGCACCTGCACAGCCCCAAGGCGGCGGCGGACCTCGGCATCGCCACCGTCTACCAGGACCTCGCCTTGTGCGACAACCTGGACATCGTGCAGAACATGTTCCTCGGCCGCGAGGAGCTGAAGCATTGGCAGCTGGACGAGATCGGCATGGAGCTGGCCGCGAAGCAGACGCTGGCCGACCTGTCGGTCGTGACGGTTCGCTCCATCCGGCAGCCGGTCGGCTCGCTGTCCGGCGGCCAGCGCCAGGCGGTCGCGGTGGCCAAGGCCGTGATGCAGCAGGCCCAGCTGGTCATCATGGACGAGCCCACCGCGGCGCTGGGCGTGACCCAGACTCACGTCGTGCTGGAGCTGATTGATCAGCTCTCCAGCCGGGGCATCGCGGTCCTGATGATCTCGCACAACCTGAACGACGTCATGAGCAGCGCCGACCGGGTCGCGGTCCTGTACCTCGGCCGGCTGGCCGCCGTGGCGCCGATCGACCAGCTGGACACGGCCGCGATCGTCGAGCTCATGACCACTGGCCGGTCCGAACGGACGAATGCCGCGGCGGCCGAGCCGGCCCGCGCCGGAAACCAGGCCGGTTCCGGACCCGCGTCCCCGGCTGGCGGCAGCACGCCCGGCAACGGCACGCTGGGCTCTCATGCAGGGGAGGCGCCGTGAGCACCGAAACTCACCAGCCGGCACCCGAGTCCGCCGAGCAGGGCGACCAGGCAGCCGTCGAAGCCGCCCCGGAGGTGCTAGCCAGCTCGCTTGGCGAGTACGCCCGGATTCAGTTCCGGCGGATCCGCAGCGGCGAAAGCGGCGCGCTGCCGGTCACCATCGGCCTGATCGCGATCGTCATCTACTTCCAGGCCCGTAACTCGCTCTTCCTGTCTGCGGGGAACCTGGTCAACCTGCTGGTCCAGGGCACACCGTTCATCATCCTGGGCATGGCGGAGGTCTGGGTCCTGCTGCTGGGCGAGATCGACCTGGCCGCTGGCTACA
>JBEKCN010000325.1:0-5330 GCA_050014855.1 Streptosporangiaceae bacterium
GGGGCCCGGGCGGAGAGGGCCCGGAGGGATGGGGCCGCGGATAGGGCCCGGGCGGAAGGGGCGGCACTGCCGCCGGTGCCGAGCCTGTTCGTCGTGCTCGACGAGTTCTCGGAGCTGCTGGCGGCCAAGCCGGAGTTCATCGAACTGTTCGTCACGATCGGGCGGGTCGGCCGCTCGCTCGGTGTGCACCTGCTGCTCGCCTCGCAGCGGCTGGAGGAGGGGCGCCTGCGGGGGCTGGACACCCAGCTGTCTTACCGGATCGGCCTGCGCACGTTCTCCGCGCAGGAATCGCGGACCGTGCTCGGGGTCCCCGATGCCTACGAGCTGCCTGCCCAGCCGGGCAACGCCTACCTGAAGGAGGGCACCAGCGACCTGACCCGGTTCAAGGCGGCCTACGTATCAGGTTCGCTGACCGGAGCGGGCGCCGGACAGCCGGCGGCGCCCCGGCTGCGGCCCGCGATCGCCCGTTTCGGCCCCGCCTACGTCGAGCCGGGCTTCATCGGGACCCCCGCTGAAGCCCGGGACCGCCAGGCCGGAAAGCCCGGCCGCCCGGGCCAGGAGCCCGGCGTGACCCAGCTGGACGCCGTCGTGGAGCTGCTGTCCGGGCCGGGGTCAGCGGGCCCGTCCGCGCACCAGATCTGGCTGCCGCCGCTCGGTGCCCCACCCGCCCTCGGCCAGCTGCTGCCCGAGCTGGACGAGCGGCAGATGCTGCTGGCCGTGCTCGGGATCGTGGACCGGCCCTTCGAGCAGCGCCGGGACCCGCTCCGGGCCGACCTGTCCGGCAGCGCCGGCCACGTGGCCGTGGCCGGCGGCCCGCGGAGCGGCAAGTCGACCGTCCTGCTCACCCTGATCAGCTCGCTGGCCTTGCTGAACACCCCCGCCCGGGTGCAGTTCTACATCCTGGATCTCGGCGGCGGCTCGATGAGCGCACTGAGCGGGCTGCCGCACGTGGGCGGGGTCGCGAACCGGCTCCAGGGAGACCGGGTGCGCCGTACGGTCGCCGAGGTCCGGACCCTGCTCGAGCGGCGGGAACGCGAGTTCAGCGAGCGCGGCATCGACTCGGTCGCCACCTACCGGGCCCTTCGGTCCGAGGGCGTGATCGCGGGCGACGGGTTCGGCGACGTGTTCCTGGTCGTGGACGGCTGGCTCACCCTGCGCCAGGACTATGAAGAACTCGAGCAGGCCGTCACCGCGCTGGCGGCCCGGGGCCTCGGTTACGGCATCCACCTGGTGGCCGCGACCAACAAGTGGTCGGAGTTCCGGCCGGCCGTCCGCGACCTGTTCGGGACGCGCCTCGAGCTGCGCCTCGGCGACCCGTACGAGTCCGAGATCGGCCGCGCCGCGGCCGGGAACGTCCCGGCGGGCGCGCCGGGCCGCGGCCTGACCCGGGACGGGCTGCACTTCCTGGCCGCGGTGCCCCGGATCGACGGCCAGGCCACCGCGGCCGGGCTGCCGGAGGCGATCCGCTCGCTGGCCGCCCGGGCCGCCGCCGCCTGGGAAGGCAGTGGGGCACCGCCCGTACGGATGCTCCCGGACGTCCTGCCGGCCGCCGAGCTGCCGCCGCCAGCTTCTACCGGAGCCCAGGTCCCGTTCGGCATCGACGAGAACTCGCTGTCCCCCGTGTTCCTGGACTTCGCCGCCGACCCGCATTTCCTGGTCCTGGGCGACACCGAATGCGGCAAGTCGAACCTGCTGCGGCTGGCCGCCGAGGGCATCGCCGCCCGGTTCACGCCCGATCAGGCCAAGATCATCTTCCTCGACTATCGCCGGTCGCTGCTGGACGCAGCGCAGATCCCGCACCAGATCGGCTACGCCACATCCTCGGTGGCGGCGGCCGCTCTTCTGGACGAGGTCCGCGGGGCCCTGAACACGCGGCTGCCGCCGCCCGACCTCACCCCGGATCAGCTCCGGTCCCGATCCTGGTGGAGCGGCTCGGACCTGTTCGTCCTCGTGGACGACTACGACCTGGTGTCCGGGACCAGGAATCCGCTCCTGGCGCTCAGCGAGTTTCTGCCCCAGGCTCGCGACGTCGGGCTGCACGTCATCCTGGCCCGGTCCGCGGGCGGCGCCGGGCGGGCCATGTTCGACCCGGTGATCCAGCGGCTGCGCGAGATGGGCTCGGCGGGACTGATCATGTCCGGAAGCAGGGACGAGGGGGCACTGCTCGGGGGCATCCGCCCCGCCGCTCAGCCGTGCGGCCGCGGGTTCCTGGTGGGCAGGCGGAGCGGATCGCGCCTCGTCCAGGTCGCGCTGCTCGGCGATGGCGATGCCGACGGGATGCCGCCCGTAGAGCACCCCGTCGCCGCCTGGCGCTGAACGTGCTGAGGCAGGGGCTCGAGGCGGAGCGTGCTGACGCGGGGAACGTGCTGAGGCGGAGAGGGGGCTGACCGCGGCGCGTCACTACGGCGGGAGGCCGGGCCGCCAATGACGGCGGCGTCCGGCCGGGAGCACCAGGGCTGCCGCCACCACCAGGACCGCCAGCCCGCCCGCGCCCGCCGCGACCGATACGGCGACCGTGCGGGTCGCCTGGTCCGGCGCGCTCGCGCGGCTGATCGGCACCCGGCCTTCCGAGCCGGCCGCGCCCGCGGTGGCCAGGGCGCCCGCCCCGGCCGCCAGCGCGGCGGCCGGGAGCACCGCCGTCACCGCCTGGACCGGGTTGACCATGCCACGGCCGGTTCCCGGCCCGGCCGGGCCGTCCGCGGTCGCGGTGATCCGCGTGACCACCTGAGCTTCGCCCAGTCCCGGGTAGGCGGCGCGGACCAGCGCGGCGACCCCCGAAACGAACGCTGTCGCGAAGCTGGTGCCGTTGTCACCAGGGTCATAGGCCTGGGGAAAGGTCCCCGGGTAGGCGCTGGTCACGTTGACCCCCGGCGCGGTGACGCTCACCGGCGTCCGGGTATCGGAGAAACTGGCCAGCGAGCCATCCGGCCCGATCGCGCCGACCGAGAGCACCCCGGGGTAGGCGGCGGGGTAGAACGGGCCCACCACGCCGTCCGGATTGTCATTCCCGGCCGCGGCCACGACCACGACGTTGCGGGCCTGCGCAAACTGCACGGCCGCCAGCAGCGCGGGCGTGCTGACGTTCGTGGCCAGCGACAAGTTGATCACGTTCGCGCCCAGGTTCACCGCGTCGCGGATGGCCTGAGCGGTCACCTGCCCGGGGAAGGTGTCCGAGTTCGTGATCTTGATGGAGAGGATGCTCGCCTGCGGCGCGACACCAGCGAACGAGACGCCCGTCCGCGGCGCGGCCGCGATGATGCTGGCTACTGACGTGCCGTGCCCGACGCAGTCCGCGCCGGGCGGTACGTCGCCGGCGGTCGCCCCGGCCAGATCCGGTCCTACCGTCACCCGGTCCCCGAACTGCGGGTTGGCGTCCACGCCACTGTCCACCACCGCGACCGTGACGTCAGCCCCTTGCGTCAGCCGCCAGGCGCTGGAGTAGGCGAGCGCCTGCTGCGCCCAAGGTGTGGATTTCGGGGCCGCAATGCCGTGGGTGCCGGGGCAGTCTCCCTCCGGCCCGGGCAGCACGGACCGCCCGGCCCCGGCCTGCCCAGCGACGGCTGGTATCGCAGGCGCCGCGGCCTGGGCGGGCCCGTTGGGAGCAGGGAGAGCGGGCGTGGTCATCACCGCGGCCAGGCAGAAGGAGGCGCCCAGCACTCCCCCGGCCCGCAGGGCGGGTCCCCGTCGCAACGCAGGCACCTCCGCAAAATCATCGCCTACTCATGACTACGGATCTGCCGGGAGGCGGTTCGCACCCCGCCCAGGGGGAGTGGCGGCCCCCGCCCTTCTCTGACCTTCGCCGGAGACGGTCAGCCGGGGTTGCGGGAACTGGGACAGGGGAGCGTATCGATTGTGGTCACAAATTTGTTATACAATAGCCGCATGACGGCTGCGGATGTGCATGCGGTGGGTCTGCGGGATCTGCGGCACCACACGAGTGAGGTGCTGGCACGGGTCCGGCACGGTGAGACGATCGATGTTACTGAGCACGGGCGGCTCATCGCCCGGATCGTTCCGGTCGAAGAGCGCCAGCCGGCTCCGGTACTGGAGCGCCTGGTTTCCTCCGGCCGCGCAACCCTGGCGCAGCGGCCTGGCTACCGGCCGCGGATGCGGCCCGGTCACGGGTCCGACCGGCTGTCGGAGGCCCTGGGCGCGTTGCGGGACGAAGAGCCCTGGTGAGCCTCTACTACGCGGACACCTCGGCGGTGATCAAGCTTCTCGCCGAGGAGACGCATTCGCTGGCCTTTGCGGCGTTCTACGACGGAAATGCCGACGCCGAGTGGGTCAGCTCCACGCTGCTGCGGATCGAAGTTACCCGCGCCGTGATCCGCGCCAGGCCTGCGCTGCTTCCCGATGCGCGGGATCTGCTGCTCGCCTTCTCCTGCATCTCAATCGACGACGACATCGTGTCAGGGGCGATGAGCGAGCCGGATCGCGGGCTACGGTCACTGGACGCGATTCACCTCGCCACCGCCCGCGTACTCGGGCCCGACCTCGACGCCATCGTCAGCTACGATGACCGCCTGCTCCGGGCGGCGGGTGACGCGGGCTTGCCTACGGTTTCTCCCCGGGACGGGAACGGCCCTCATCCCGAAGGCGCGACCTAGCCCGCGCCTGCTGCTGGATTCTGGCTCAGCCGCCGTATCAGCGGCGGCCCATCGCGCTAACTCCCGGCGCTCACTCCGTGGCGCTCGCCGCTCGGGCGCGCCCGGGCCGGCCTGAACGGCGGTTCGAGTCCCGGCGGGAGCGGGCGGGTTACCGCCCGGCACCGCCTGGCGCAGCGCGGCCCGCGCGAGCAGGCGGGTGGAGTCCAGGGTGGGCAGCGGCGAATTCGTATCGTTCATGAGCAGCGGGATCTCGGTGCAGCCGAGCACGACGGCATCGCAGCCCGCATCCTTCATTCGCCCGATGACCCGCTGATGGCAGCCGAGGGCCTCGGGGGTGACCACGCCATAGACCAGCTCATCAAAGATGATGCGGTTGACCTCCTCCCGTTCGGCTGCGTCCGGGCGCACCCACTCCAGCCCGCGGGCGGCGAGCTTGTCCGGGTAGACGTCGCTTTCGGCCAGCCAGCGGGTCCCCAGCAGGCCGAGTCGCCGGAACCCGCGCCCGGCCGCCTCGGCCGCGACGACCTCGGCGATATGCAGCCAGGGCCGCGGTGATACCGGCTCCACCTGGGGGAACGCCTGGTGCAGGGTGTTGTCGGGGCAGATCAGGAAATCGGCCCCGATGGCGGTGAGCTTCCTCGCCGAGGAAAGCATCAGCTCAGCCACGCCCGGCCAGTCCCCGCGGTCGAGGCAGCTCATGTACTCCGCCAGCGAGGGCGTGTG